>CAZPCG010000338.1:0-3275 GCA_964584875.1 uncultured Spirochaetota bacterium | reverse complement strand
GAAATAGATAAAGTGTAATTAAAAGTGTTTTCTCAGGAAACATCGCAAACATGACGAACCACTCATCACCACTTGTGGCTATCATTGCGGCAACAACTGCCCCCATGCTTAAAACTCCATGGGAGTACATAGCAACAGTGGCGAATGCCCCCAGGCATCCTGGGGATGCGCCAAGAATTGCGGCAAGGATATACTGGCTCCACAGTCGTCTTCCGAGCATCTTCTGCCATCCGCCACTCGTAAGCACATTGATGTACTCAATCAGAAGCATCATAACAAACACAAACACTGTAATGAGAAGAGATTGTTTGAGAACTTCTATCATTCCGATTGCAACCTCCTGTTCATGAAGAAAAACAAATCACAGGCTTCTCTTTACGGTAGTTCCAGTTTTGTGCCAGCATTGTTGAGGAAAAACCTCTTGCCGAACTCTCTCCAGAGTGATGCCTCGGCGCGAAAACCGGTGCAGTGGGAGACTCCGAGCCTATGAATACCCATTTTTTTGAGCTCAGCTTTTGTGAACTCAAGCTGTTCCTCGGATGCATGGATCAGGTGGGTTCCTCCTATTAAAGTGTTTACTCTCTCGGTGTTCATGATTTTTTGAGCCTGGTGGACCGTGTTGATGATACCCCTGTGGGCGCATCCTGTAAGTAAAACGAACCCATTGTTGGTCTTAATTACAAGCGCCAGGTCGTCCCTTAGCGGGTCGTGAGCGAATGCTTCCCCTTCCCTGACGAAAAGCTCAGGGTCAACCCGTTCAAACCTGCTGTTCATCTCAATCTCACCCGTAGTTGCAACCTTTTCAGTGATCCATACGGGCTCCATGCTGAGATTAAAGGAAGCGCCAAGGTCCTCCAGTTCCTCTTTTTGAAAAGGAATCCCGATGTACCGATGACATGTCGCAGCGCTTCGTTTTACATATTTTGGCTGCCATACGTCTGGATGGGCAATGACATGGGTTTCCTTTCTCATCGCCTTGAGCACCTCCCTAAGGCCTCCTGTGTGATCATAATGGCCATGGCTGAGAACAATCCTGTCAACTTTTGATAGATCGATGCCCAGCGCAGATGCGTTTCTTACAACAGAGGTGCTCTGCCCGCAATCAAAAAGGATGGTTGTATCCTCAACTTCAATCAGAATGCTCAGGCCCCACTCTCCAAGAATGCCCTTTGACGGTGCGGTATTTTCGCTCAATGTGGTGATTTTGATGGCCACCTCTGCCTCACAATTGTTTGATATAACTGCAGTTGAAATTCCGGTAATGATATGAAGTCGATAGATAAAACTACCTTCCGGAGAGCGGTGACACCGCTACATGAGTTCGGCCTCCCTTACTATATCCGGTATAAGCTCATCCCACCCGAGAGGCATAATATGCACCCCCTGGCAGAAAGGTTTGACCTGGCGTATAATTCTGGCAGTAATTTCCACTGCCTTTTTCTTTCTGTCTTCCCTTGGTGTTTCTTCCATTTCATGAATAATGCTTTCGGGGACGCTGACTCCTGCTACGTTCTCATTCATATACCGGGCCATACCGGCACTTTTTAGAACCACAAGTCCCGCCATAACCGGTATTTTAAAACCTTGCACCCTGTTCATGAAGCTTTCAAATTGTGGGGGGTCGTACACCGCCTGGGTCTGAAAGAATCTTGCCCCGGCTTCTATCTTTTTTTTCATTTTTAAGATCTGCAGGTCAATGAGATCTGCCTCAGGAGTCACAACAGCTCCCAGAAACAAGTCAGGCTTTCCCTCAAGTTCATGACCTGTCATGTCCAACCCCTTGTTGAGGGAACTTGCAGCTTTCAGGAGCTGCACAGAGTCAAGATCGTATACCGGCTTTGCTTCTATGTGGTCTCCAAGGGCAGGGTGGTCACCGGTAATACAGAGCACATTCTTAATACCAAGGGCCCATGCGCTGAGAAGGTCCGATTGCAGTGCAAGCCTGTTACGATCCCGACAGGTGAGCTGAAAAACCGGCTCAATACCCAGCTCAACAAGCTTTGCGCACACGGCCAGTGAGCCGATTCGCATCACTGCGCTCTGAAGGTCTGTTACGTTTACGGCTGTCACATGTCCAGCGATCTTTTCGATACTATCAAGACATTCTTCGAGGTCAACGCCTTTTGGAGGACCGACCTCACCCGTCACAACAAATACCCCTTCTTCAAGGGCTCGCTTCAGTGTGCTCATCTCTATCTCCTCTTTAATGATTTTCATTCAATCATGATTTACTACCCTGTACTCTCCGGCAAGAGATTTGAAAGTCGCCTCTCCTTCCTTAAAGGAGAGCTGGCGGGGCCTGTTCCATTTAGCAAAATTTTTTGGTTCCCTGTAATCGTGTAGCTGGTCCAGTCGCCCCAGGGCATTGAGACGATCGTATATGAGCTGCCACCCGCAATCCCTTATTCTATCAACTTCACATTTTCCTTCCTTGGAGCCGCCACAGGGACCGTTGAGGAGACCTTTTGCACAGAGGGTGAGAGGGCACAGCCCGGCTGTATACTCCACAATGCATTCTCCACACAACGAGCAGTATTCGGTGATAAAGTCCTCGGAGACAGTCTCACCGCCAAAAATGGTATCGCAGCCAGGATGAACGGCACCTCCGTCGGTTGCGTCCATCACGGTGTGCATTCCCTGCCCGCAGGCCAGAACGAGGAAAGAATCCGCCTCTTTAATCTGTCTTTCGTACTCTTCCTGAAGCACTTTCTTCGTGTTGGAGAGTTTGCAGAGTGAAACACCAGGCGGCTGGGGCACGCACCAGCCGATCACATCCACTCCTCTTTTTTTCAAACGGCGGGCCATTTCTTCGGTTTCAGGTACCCCTCCGGAATGACATTTTGCTGCGCAGTTATCGCAGCCCACCACGAATATCTTTTCTCCGGATTTGAAATAGCTCACTATCTCGTCGATTGGTTTTTGAATTGTAGCGTGCATGGAATCCTCCCCAATTTTTGATTTTATATCCAGCAGGTGATTCAATCGAACCACTTTTATTTCTTGATATCCCTTCGGCATGGATCGCCCGTGGAGCAGGGGGGTGAATCGCAGCGTTCCGTCCTGCCGCAGCATGTAGTGCCGGGGACCCCGGAGCCCGTTTTGATCATGTAGGATGCAGTGGGGAGCTTTTTTACATTGCCGCTGCCGCATTCGGGGCAGTAGATTTCTCCCTCACCTGCACGGCGAACAAGTATCTCTGAAACCTTTCCGCAATCAATGCACTTATAGTCGAATATGGGCATCCTCTTAATACTCCTTTCTGAGAAATGTAGCGA
>CAZPCG010000337.1:0-3285 GCA_964584875.1 uncultured Spirochaetota bacterium | reverse complement strand
TCCTCCTCACTCAGAACATCCTTCACTCCGAACTCACGGACTGAGTTCGCAAGCTCCCACAACGCATCATCCGCCCTTGCACTGCTGGGATGGTGAAAGTAGATGATCTCCAGAAGCTTTAGTGATACAACAAAGGCCATCCTCCTCTCCCTCTCATTGGGAGAGTTGTAGTTACGGTAGATTTCACTAAGTTTGTAGTAGTACTCAGAAATCAACTCCTTGTCGTTCTGCACCCTGGTGCTGAAAATTTCCTTTGTAATCAGGTACAGCTCCTCGTAACTGAATATGTAGATCTTCTCGGGTAAAAGCTCACCGTATACGATATCTTTGAGGTTTATATCATCCTCGCCGATGATAACAGCTTCGGAGACCACATCGAATCGATGGGGTTGGGGAAACTCAAGGTACTCCCGTATTGCAAGTTTCCCCTTGTAGCCGAAACCCTCCAGCGCCTCCATGTAAGAAACTGCCTCCTCTTTTGTCCTGTAGAATGGGGACTCCAGTATCACCGTTTCATGATCAGAAGCGATAAGCAGATAGTTATCCAGGTTATAGCGGCCGAGCTCCCGGTGTATTTCAACAACATGCGGGAGAGGATCGATCTTGGTATCTGCTATTCGAACTCCATAGCCCCTTTTGTAGGGAGGTTGGGCAAAGTGGTAATCTATGCGAAGCATCCTTTCTTCCAGGCTGTAGCGTGCGCTCACCTCCATCCAGTCAGCGAAAAATATGATATATTCTGAAACATGATTGTTCTGAAAAGGATTCCGTGCAATCCCGAGGATCTTGAGATTCTTGAAGAACCGAAAGATGTTCTCCTCGCTCTTCACGCCGTAGAGACGAAGTATGATACGTGGTGGAAAGTTTACAGGTAGAACCTCATACTTCAATTTCCTGCCCGAGATAGCCTTGGTGTCCTCAGATTTCAGAAGGAAAAGCAGAGTATCCTCATCCTTCAGGAGCTTTATCCCCGCAAGGGAGACCTCGTGGATGAGAGTGTCATCTTTCAGAAAAGAGGTATCAAGCCCTTTTTGCTCAGCACCTATATCGGCGCCAAGGGGCAGAAACTCCTCGCTTGAGGTATAAAACTCCTCCTTTTCTGCCATGGCCGCACCGGGAGGGATGGAACGCCTCAGTACGCCTGACCAGAGTTCACCAAAGGAGAGTGTGCCGGCTAAAATAATGAGTATTGATACAAACTTGAAAAGATTTGTTCTTGCCATAAAAACCATCACTTGAAGCTATCTCTGTTTCCCCATGTACAGACCGTAGAGCCTGTGGAATATAAAGGAAAGGTTTCTCACCTCCTCCTGGTCAAGCAGGGCTCTCCCGAAGATCTTTCGGAACAGGGGAATCACGTAGTGGCTCGATCCCTTGGAGAAGAACCCTATATCGGTGAATACCGCTTCAATGTAGTCGAGCAGCCCCTCGATTTCAGCGGTCGCAACCGGACTGCAAATGTAGGGTACCCTGTGAACCATAGCATCGATGAACAGCTTGTAACAAACAACCGCAACGGCATGAGAGAGGTTGAGGGAGGGAAAACTCCTGCTTGCCGGAATGTTCACAAGAATACTGCAGAGGTCTGTCTCCCTGTTTGTCAGACCGCTCTCCTCTCTACCGAAAAGCACGGCAACCTTCCCCTCCACCGTTGCCGGAAATATCCGCTCCGAGAGCCCTTCAACACTGCAGTTGATCCTCCTCAACCTCCCTGCTCTCCGTGTCGTACCGACGACCAGGCTGCTCTCCCTTATTGCCTCCTCGATGGTGGGAAATACCAGTGCCTTTTCCAGAACATCCTTCGCTCCAACCGCTCCCTTGCAAGCCTCATCGTTGTGGAATTCTACCGGATTGACCAGCGCAAGCTCACTCAGTCCCATGTTCTTCATGATGCGCGCAACAGACCCGATGTTGAAAGCGCCCCTCGGCTCAACGAGGACAATCCGTATGTTCCTGAGATCAGGCTCCATATTTATCGCTCGACAACATCATTAGTATTATAGTATAATCATAGCTGCAATGGAATGGATAAAAAAGATTTTCAAGAGCCCAATCATATTTATTTCCATTATCATTACCTTTTCGCCAGCTCCTGTCATCGATCTGTTCTCGGCTGAAATCTACGACCTTTGTTATAAAAAAGAAGTCCTCAGAGAGGGGAAATTGCTATTCCTTCGGTACAGGAACCCGACGCTGGACCCCGTGCTCAGGACCTATGAGATTCACCTCTTTGACCCCATCACAGGTAAAATCACCCTGCTTCAAAAAATAGAAGAGAAACTCTACCTGGTCCCCACAGTATCGACTGACAGAACGACCATATCTTATCATTCGCTCATTGAGGGTACCGATTTTCTCGTGACTCGAAACCTGGAAACCGGTATGAGCACCCGCCTTCGGTTTGATACGGGGGGCTACTTCCTGAATCTCGCCATACACTACGACAATGACAGCGTGGCTGCCGCCCTCAAACGGGGCGAAAACAAGCAGGCGATATATGTCATATCGAACAGCAGGGGAAGCATAAGAAGAATCCAGAATGGAACATCATTCAAGCAAATAGGTTTTTTCAATAACGGTAGCGTTTTCTACGTTGATGCAGGGGAGAACAGAACAACTGTGGGCGTGGTTCGCCAGGATGGCAAGAGCAGGGCTGTTATCGCATTTGAACCGGATTACGTTCAAAAAACTCCAAATGGTGACGCAATTCTGTATTCGAAGGGGAATGAGCTCTTTCTCTACAAAGTCAGGAAAAACGAAAGCATCCGGATATCGCAGAGCTTCTCCTCCGGCCTCCCTCTTCCCCTTTTTGCGCCCGACGGATTGACCTGTGCGGTGTTTGAGAAGAACTCTATTCTCATCGTTAACATTCCCTCGGGTGATGTTTTGTACTTCCTCGCCTTTGACACTTCGGGCAGCATGGGATTCCTCACGGATTTCACCTTCTACCTCGTGAAGCAAAACAGGATACACTACATCCTCCACAAGAAGCCGGACCAGTACCTGGATGAAGCCTACAGAGACGAGGAGCCAATAAAGCTTCTTGGGGTGAGCCCGGACGACAGGTTCTTCGTGTTCCAGAAGAGCAGAAAGAACGAGATAATCCTGTACAACAGGAAGGACGGAACAAAGTTCAGCAGGGAATTTCCCTTCGATGTGCAGGACATCTCAATTGCTCCGCCCCCGGAATCAGGCTCTTCTCCTGGCTACATATATATAAGCGCCCTCTCCAAAGGCCCCAGGGAGAACAGCCTTCTGCGAGAGCTCTACCTCTACAACTACGAT
>CAZPCG010000336.1:0-3293 GCA_964584875.1 uncultured Spirochaetota bacterium | reverse complement strand
AATAAAACGATGCTCCAGGAGGCGTTCCAGAGGGTATACCCTGAGATTGAAAGAGAGAGGATATGCGTTGTTGCAGGCGAGCATCTGAAGGAGGTTATCCTCAAGCAGCTGGAAGAAATCGACGAGAGAAATCTCATTCTTGAGCCCCAGGGGAGGAATACAGCTGCTGCAATTGGACTTGCGGGGGTGGTGATCAACAAGAGGGACCCGCAGGCATCCATGGCGGTTCTTACGGCCGACCATGTAGTAAGGCCGAAATCGGAGTTTCTCAAAGCCCTCTTTACAGCAGATAAGGTTTCGCAGCCCGGGTATCTTGTAACCTTTGGAATACTTCCTGATAGACCTGCAACTGAATTCGGCTACATTGAGATCGATGGAAAAATTGAAGGATCTTTTGCGCTGGATGTGTTCGGTGTCAGGAGGTTCAGGGAGAAACCCACTCTCGATCAGGCGGAGGAGTTCGTAAGGAAAGGGACGTTTCTCTGGAACTCCGGCATGTTCACCTTCCGGGTTGATGCGCTCTTCGATGCAATGCGCACTTATATGCCAAACCTCTACGAGGGGATGCAGATGATAGGGGAGAGTATCGGTGCGGCAGGGGAGCGCAGGGTAATGAGAGAGGTGTTCGACAGGCTTGAGAGCATTTCCATCGATTACGGGATCATGGAGAAGGCAAGGAATATCGCCTGTGTGCGCCCAGGGTTTCAGTGGGACGACGTCGGTTCATGGGGTGCCCTGAGCCGTCACAGGGAGAAGGACGAGGAGGGGAACATCGTTGAGGGGAGGGTTGTAGCGGTCGATTCAGAGGACAACATCGTTATAGGTGATGCTGAAACTCTCATCTCACTCATAGGGGTGCGGGACACCGTCGTGGTAAAGGAGCAGGACCGCCTCCTCATATGCCACAGAGACCATGATCAGAAGGTTAAGGAGCTTTTAAGAAAGATTGCCCTCAGCGAGGAGAATGAAAGATACCTTTGATCACTGCCTCCTTCAGCAAGGCCCACTATTGTGGTTGAAGCAGGCGATTGTTTTTTATTATATTACTAACCGTAAATTTAAACGAGGGTTTTTCATGGCGGAAGGTGGATCTTACGTTCTGGAGGCAACCTTTATCTCTCTCATACTGACGCTGAGCTCCTCCGCATGGGTTGCTCTTGGAAAGATAGCCGAACCTGTTTCGGGGGAGATAAAGAAGGACCTGAGAGGGGCAAAGCTTACCATTGACATCCTCATGATGCTCAGGGATAAAACGAAGGGGAATCTGAGCAGTGACGAGGAGAAGATCCTGAACGCCGTCATCAGCGACCTGCAGGGGAACTATGCAGAAACTGTTTTCGAGGAAAGGAAAGCCGGGGAGGCTGCTGCAGGGGTATCCACACCCACAGGCCCTCAAGCTCAGGGGCCAGAGGAGCCCTCCAAGGAGGCGAAGGAGGAGCCTTCGAAGGTGGAAGAAGAACCCTCCAAGGAGGCGGAGGAGGAGCCCTCGAGGGAGGCGGCGGAGGAGCCCGAAGCACGGAGCGTAATGGGAGAATCTCCCACTGGTGAAGCTCCTGGTAGTGCTCCCGCGGGAGATGCGCTAAAAGAGGGAGAGACCAGGGAGGGACAGGCGGTAAAGGACAAAGCAAAGAAAAAGAAGAAATAAGATTTTTTTGAAGGAGGTATAATGCCCTCGGGTAAGAAGCGGAAGAGACAAAAGATTGCCACCCACAAGAGGAAGAAGCGGCTTAGGAAGAACAGGCATAAAAAGAAGTAGGATTTTGGGAGGTAGGAATTTGCATTGAAGAAAGTCATTCCCTTCGGGGATAAAACCTATATCATGGGTGTTATCAACCTGTCACCTGACTCCTTCTATGCAGGAAGCAGGCTGACGGGGGTCGAGGAAGCTGTTAATAGAGCCCTGGGCTATGAAGAAGCTGGTGCTGACATCGTTGATATTGGAGGTGAATCCACCCGCCCGGGCTCGTATCCCATCAGCGTGGAAGAGGAGCTGAAACGCATCCTGCCGGTTATCGAAGGCATCAGGAAGCGATCGAACCTGCTCATCTCCATCGACACCTACAAAACTGAAGTTGCAAGGAGCGCTATCGCCCTAGGCATCCACATCATAAACGACATCACCGGCCTAAGGTCAAGCTCCTCAGAAGGTCTTGCAAGGCTCATAGCGGCTGCAGGTACCTATGTTGTGCTGATGCACATGAGGGGTATGCCCTCCGATATGCAGTCCAGGGCCACCTACCTGAACGTGGTCGAAGAGGTCTCGCAGGAGCTTGACACCTCAATTGATAAGGCCCTCAGCGCCGGGATCGAGAATGAAAAGATCATCATCGATCCGGGCATAGGTTTTGCAAAAGAAGCGGAACACAATCTCCATCTAATAAAGTATCTCCCCAGGTTGAAAGAAAAGGGCTATCCGGTACTCATCGGGCTTTCAAGAAAGTCGTTCCTGGGTGTCTACACAGGTCAGGAACCGGAGGGAAGGCTCATCCCGACGGTGGCGGCGAATGCTATATCAATTTTCCAGGGAGCCGATATTATAAGAGTACACGATGTGAGAGAGGCGGTTGACACAGCCCGGATTGCTGATGCGATAAAACGCGTGTAGCATCCACGCTTACCCTCCGGTATCGGTCGGGATCAACATGAATGTCCTGTTTACCATCGATTGGGTCAGAAAGTATCTTCTGCCCGTTGTTGATGTACTGATCATTGCCTTCGTTATATACAAAATCTACACCATGATAAGGGGCACGAGGGCGATTCAGGTCGTCAAGGGACTTGCCCTCATCATAGTTGCTGCATGGCTTGCAAGGTTTTTGCGGCTTGAAGCGGTAAGCTGGGTCCTGAAGCAACTCATACAGGTTGCAGTAATCGCCGTAATTATACTATTCCAGCCCGAGCTGAGAAGAATGCTGACAAAGATCGGGCAGAACAGGTTCTTCGGGGTCTTCTTCAAGGAGAACACGGGCATCATCGACAGTCTGGCGATAGCTGTTGAAGAGCTGTCCAACAAGAAGATGGGGGCTCTCGTTGCGATAGAGGCCGATGTTGGCCTGAAAAACTACATTGAAACGGGGGTTTACCTCGACGCTGTTCTGAACAGCGATCTTCTCATATCCATATTCCGGAAGGAATCACCGCTCCATGATGGAGCTGTTGTGGTCAGGAGGGACAGGGTTGTTGCGGCAAAGTGTATACTGCCTCTGACAGATAGGCATGAGGCCCTCGAAGGGTATGGGACCCGACATCTTGCTGCGCTGGGGCTTGCCGAGGAATCAGATGCCCTGGTACTT
>CAZPCG010000335.1:0-3304 GCA_964584875.1 uncultured Spirochaetota bacterium | reverse complement strand
AATGCAATTGCACGCTCCTTTGGTCTTCATACTGCATGGTATCACGGTGTTTTCATCTACCTCTTCTGCCTTTACATAGGTATTGCCCTGATATCGCAGCTCGATGTTGGCTTCGGCCTGATCCATGCCCCTTCCTCCAAGGGAATATCCACCGAAAGTCTGAAAATCCTGGACACGAGCGTTATCATTGATGGAAGAATTGCAGATATCGTTGAGACGAGGTTTGTCGAAGGTGTTCTCGTGGTTCCGAAGTTTGTGCTCGATGAGCTGCAGCAGATTGCCGATTCTTCGGATTCGGTGAAGAGGTCCAGGGGCAGGCGAGGCCTCGATGTGCTGAACAGGTTGAAGAAGGACAGTGAGACCCTCCTGCGAATAACCGACCAGGATTTTCCTGAACTTTCTGATGTTGATTCCAAGCTGGTGAAGCTTGCCAAGGGGCTAGATGCGAAGATCCTGACCAATGACTTCAACCTGTACAAGGTTGCCCAGCTCCAGGGGGTACAGGTTCTCAACATCAATCAACTCACCAATGCCCTCAAGCCTGTCGTTCTTCCAGGTGAAAGGATGAAGATCGTTGTCATAAAAGAGGGGAAGGACCCGGGCCAGGGAATAGGTTACCTCGATGACGGCACGATGGTTGTAGTTGACTCCGGAAAGAAGTATGTTGGGGAGGAGGTATTTGTGACCGTGACAAGTGTCCTGCAGACCCCCGCCGGAAGGATGATCTTTGCCAAGTACGAACGCGACTGACAGTGGAACACTGTTTGTGGTAAGCACACCGATCGGAAATCTCCGTGATATAACTCTAAGGGCTGTTGAGGTACTCCAGGCAGTGGATTATGTTGCATGCGAGGATACCCGCGTGACCCTCAGGCTCCTGAACCGGCACAACATTCGAAAACCACTTACCTCAGTTCATGCCCACAGTCAGGATTCTGTCATTGAAAGCATCACCGGGGACATTCTGCAGGGGAAAAAGGTCGCCTATGTAACCGACAGTGGCACGCCAGCTGTGTCCGATCCCGGAAGTAGACTAATACAGCGGGCGCTGAGGGTCGGCGCCACAGTTGTGCCCGTTCCAGGACCTTCCGCTGTGCACTCAGCTCTCGTTGCATCTGGGATTCCCTTCTCCGAGTACGCCTTTTTTGGATTCCTCTCAAACAAGAGATCGAGGAGGAGGAAAAGGCTCGGTGAGCTGATGGAGAGGAGGGAAGTGTTTGTATTTTTTGAATCCCCCCACAGAATCATCTCCTTCCTGGAGGATGCCCTTGAGGTCCTGGGAAATGTGCAAGTTTGTGTTGCAAAGGAGATGACGAAGAAGTTCGAAAGGTTCTACAGGGGGAGGCTTAACGATGTGCTTGAGATGGTAAAATTAGAGGGAGCGCGGGGAGAGTACACGGTTGTTGTTGACAACAGGGAATCATCAAAGCAATTCTAAATCAGGTAGGGTTACACTACACAGGTGGGGCGTGTAACAAATTTCATTGTTTTAATCCTTGAATTGTTATGATATGATGTGTGATATTGAGAGCGTTCAGGTATTTGCTCAAGAATAGAGTTTTTTCGACCGATATATCTTATGTCAGAAGGAGAAGAGCACCATGACTATTGACAAGATTGGACCGCTGAACAAGATCCTCAAACCTCAAAGCGAAATAACGATAAAGAAGAGCGAGAAGGTGGCCAAGAAAGACAGGGTTGAGCTTTCCCCGGAAGCGAAAAAAATGGCTGAGCTTACCCAGGCTGAAGCAAAGGTGAAAGCAGCTCCTGACATACGTGAAGAGCTCACTTCTGAGAGGATCAAGGAGCTGAGGGACAAACTTGAAAACCCTGATCAGTATCTGACGAAAGAGGTGGCGGAAAAAATCGCAGAGAAGGTTGCCGAGTCCTTTGGTATAGGATGACAAACAGGTGTACTTTACTCTGATCGGAGATAAGTCGATAATTGAATATCCGGTGAGGAACCAGTGCTGAAGATGGTCCTCTAACATTTGAAATTACGAGGCGGAGTTCCACTCCGTCTTTTTTATTGTTTTGTTAAAAGAGGAGCGTGCAGGTGAGTGTTTTTGAGTTCAGCATCCCCACAAAGATAGAGTTTGGCATGGATTCCATGGCGCGGTTGGGGTACTTCACCCATATGCTTGGTGACAGGGTCTTACTCATCTCAGAGCACGTCGCAACCCAGTCAGGCATCAACCGGGAGATAGAGAATATATTGAAGGGAAAGGGAATCCAGTCCATCCTGTATGACGGCATTTTTCAGAATGCTGACTCAGCCATCATTGATGAGGTTGCGCTGATCGCAAGGAAGTCAAAGTCGAATGTTGTCATCGGCATTGGAGGCATGAGGGCCTGCAGCATTGCAAAAATGGTTGCCTTCCTTTGCAGAAACGAAGGCGAAGTTCAGGATTATATTCACGGAAGGGAGGGTAACGGCAGGAGGGTTCCCTATATTGAGATACCGACTGTGTTCAGGGAGGTTTATGCGCTAACCGACGCCATGTTCCTCACAGATGTCAGTGACCAGTCGAACCGGGTTTTGAAGCTGCGAGGGCTTGGAACTGACGTTCTCGTGGTAGACCCGGCCGTCATCAGCGGACTCTCCATCGAGACGGCAGTATATACGGCGCTTGACATTCTCTCCCTCTCAATTGAGGGGTATATCTCCCTGAGGATAATCCCTCTTGTTGAGCCTGTGCTCCTGAGAGGGGTTGAGATCATCTCCTCCCACCTCCACCGCTACATCGCAAACCCCCTCGATGTAACGATAAGGGAGAAGCTCTGTACCGCCGGCCTTTTTACCGCCATAGCAAACATCATCACCGGTTTCGGCATTAGCTTTGCCCTTGCAATGGGGATGAACGGAAAAAACAGAGTGTCCAAATCGGTTATGAGCGCCATACTGCTCCCCTCCATGGTGGAGTTTAACCTCTCGGCTGCGGCTGGGCGGTTTGCCAAAATTGCCCGGGTTATGGGGAAGGATGTCAAAAGCCTCCCTGAGGCTGATGCCGCACTTCTTGCTGTTGAAGCAGTGAGGGAATTCAAGCGGAGCATCGGAATACCTCTCTATGAGAGGTTGAACCAGTTGGGGTTGCAGAAGGATGATCTTGCGGAAGCCGCAGAGGTTGCCATCCGTTTCGAGGATATCAATAACCTTCCGAGGAAGGCCTCTTTTGAGAACCTGATGGAGATACTGGAGAAGAATTTTTAACCCCTCACCTCACGATTTTTATGATGGCTGAAAGCATCCTCAATTAAAGTTTCATCTAGGGTTTCATCCAGACAAATTCTTGTATTTTGTACC
>CAZPCG010000334.1:0-3315 GCA_964584875.1 uncultured Spirochaetota bacterium | reverse complement strand
GCCCGTGGTGAAGGTGCGGGCATTCCGCTTCCATTCGAGGAGACGCTTCTCAACCCTCTCCCAGTCTCCCGCCTTAAACTGTGTCGGTGTTTTTATTCCTACATGGATCGCCGCAATCTGCGTCACGTTCGTCGACTCATCGAAAAATGCTGTGTAGCCCTTTGCCTCTGGAGCGGTGAGCACATCAAGAGAGACTGTCTTTCCATCGGGGCTCAGGTAGGGCTTTAGCATGTCCCTGGGGACCTTTGAGGTATTGATGGTGATGGTCTGCGTCCCCCAGGTAATGGGAACATGGAACTTCTTCCCGGGCGCAACCTGGGCATAGGGGTGATCACGGAAGAACTCTCCGACCTTCATGTAGTTCTTGAGCTTCGTTGTGTCGATTGCCTGGATCAGCCCCGCATCGTAGTACATCTTCACCCTCCCCGAGTCATTCGACACGAGGTTGTACTCATCGGGTGCAGCCTTGGTCTTTGTGAAATGCTCCTCAACGGTACCCGCATAGGTCACCTTTACAATGCAGTTGTTTTCCTTTTCGAATGGTTTAACCCACGCAGGCTCAGCATACCCCATGAAGCAGATAATGCTGAGGGTTGGTTTTGCGGGCTCCTTCTTCCCCCCGGCAAAGAGAATCATGCTGCAGAGAAAAAGAAGAGCCACAACAGCAATTGTAATTGTAATACCTTTCTTTTTTAGTCTTAACATCTCGTTATCCTCCTTATTCTGAAATGATTTTTCGCTGGTTTTACAGTTACGTCCATCACCTCCTCCCTACAGGTATTTCTTAACAACCTTCCGAAACTGCTCCACCCTTCGACCTATCTCCCTCTCATCGCTCTGAATGGTGATGCCAAACCCTGAACCGAGCCCTGCATCGGAAACGCCGATGCTGATGTTGATGGCGCGTTTGAGCAGCGCATCGGTCTTTGGCAGCATCCCTTTTGAATACTCCATCCTCCCATCCTTCTTTGTATAGTACGGGCAGCTGAAGGGGCAGCCGACGCTGTCCACGACCTTCTTTCCCAGCACATGCTCCATATTCGTGTATACATGCCAGCCCGAATCTGCGACGACCCCGCTACGCAGCTCATCCCCAACCTTTCGTGCAGTCTTCCCATCGGGAAGGAAAACAGTGAGCAGGGTGCACAGCTCGCCGTTAGGGTCAGGCAGCTTTCGGAACTCAAGTCCCTCAATATCATTTATGCTGGATTTGAACCTCTCCTTCTTCTCCCTCAAAAGCTTCTTTATACTCTCCACCTTCTTAAGTTGCGCAAGGAGAACCGCGGCGGCAAGCTCCGTCATACGAAAATCAAGCCCAATAACGGTTCTCGAACCTCGCTCAACCCCCTGCCTGAGGGGAAGATGACCCTGATCATGGATGGCAAAAGCCCGTTCATAGAGCTTTTTACTGCCAGTTCCAACCATTCCCCCATCCCCCGCAGTGATTGTTTTAAAGATATTGAAGCTGTAGGTGCCAAAATCACCGTAGCTTCCCACATACTTACCGTGGTACTTCGCCCCGAAAGCCTGGGCGCAGTCCTCAATGAGGTAGAGGCCGTTTTGACGGGCGAGCTTTCTTATCTCGTCTATGTACCCTGGATTTCCAAGCATGTGCACCAGCATGATCGCCCTTGTTCTTGGCGTTATCTTCTTCTTCACATCCTCTGGATCGAGGGTGAGCGATTCATCCACCTCCGCAAGCACAGGAATTGCCCGGGCAAAGATAATCGACGTTATCGATGCAATGAAGGTATACCCGGGAACAATGACCTCATCCCCTGGCCCTATCCCGAGTGCACCCAGGGCAACCCAGAGGGCTGATGTTCCGGAGTTAACCGCGACCGTATGGGGAATGCCGAGGTACCTTGAAACCTCCTTCTCAAGCTGCCACACTTTTGCAAGAAACCTGGGCTCAGACTTGCCGCCATATCGAAACAGGTAACCTGCTTCGATTACCTCCATCAGAGCCTTCTTCTCCTCTTCACCGATCAGGTATGAACCCGGACCTGCCATTTCATCCCCCCTTCTGGATATGTTGAAGACAGGAATATCGTATGTTTCTTATAAAATCATCAACCTGAAATAGGTTATCGAACGCTTCAACAGCAATGCTAGTGCAGTTTTTGATTTCACTGTAATCAGTGGTTATAATCGGAACCTGTTTATTCACAGGATTGAGGGCGTGGTACTTAATTGCCCTTCTTACTGGCTCTAGTAAATAGGTCCCAAGTATTGCTACCCGGCCCCCGATAAGTATGAGATCGGGGTTGAACAGGGTAATGACAACAGCAAGCGCTCTCCCCAGCTTGTTCCCAACCGACTCAAGAACGCTGTGGGTAAACTTATCATCGCTGTCTGCAGCCTCTTTTATAACCTGAAGGTCGATCCTCTCGATATCACCGCTGCAGCGGTCAACAATCCTCGTTAAAACACCGGCCCTTATTCCATCCTGGAACTGTTTTATGATGTTCTCCGTAGAAGCAACTGTTTCAAGACAACCGTAATTCCCGCACTTACACCTCATCCCATCATCATCTACTATAATATGACCGACTTCCCCTGCCATGCCGCTTGATCCGAGATATATATCACCGTTGATCACAACCCCGCTCCCAACCCCCAGATCGATGAACATGTAGATGAAATTATCCACATCTCTGGCGGCACCCTGCTTTTTCTCGTAGTAAGCTAAAGACCTGGCAGGGTCATCCACAAACACCGGGGCATTGAAGACCCCGGCCAGCCTATCCCGCAGGTTCAAGTCAACAATACCACCAAGATGGGTCCCCATAATGCATCTCCCATTTCTGGTATCAATTATTCCATGGGGAGCTATACCCACCGCAGCAATCTTGTCACGATCAATGGAAGAACCGCTAACGAAAAGGGTGTAATACTCCTCTATTACCTGCATGATACTTTCGGCAGAAGTGAACCTCTCCTGCATATTGTTTAAGTGCTTTGTGTGTGAAACGATAGTGCCATCGGGGGTGACAGCCGCAAGCATTATTCGCTCTTCATCGATGTTCATCCCGATTGCCAGAAAGAGCTCGGGATTAAGCTTGAAAAGGTCTGACTTTCTTCCACTCTTTCCCCGGCATTTGCCTGCCCTTTGAACAACGCAATTCTCCAGAAGCTCATTCACAACCTTGTTGACGGTCATTATGCTGATGTTCAAGGTGGCAGCAATGGCGGACTTATCGATGGGTCCCTGCTTCTGAATGACCTGAAGGACCTTTCTGAGGTTATGATCCCTTCCCATCATTTATAATTTCTATAGATTTAAATAAAATTAACTCATTTTATATCATATAT
>CAZPCG010000333.1:0-3331 GCA_964584875.1 uncultured Spirochaetota bacterium | reverse complement strand
CCTCGATCAGGCCCTTCAGGGAGCCTCTGAAGGAGAGTGAGGCGATACAGGTACTTCGGAACAACAGCGGGAAGAAGTACGACCCGAAGATAGTTGAGATCTACCTCTCGATCCTAAGTGAGAGGATAGCAGCAAGGTTGGAGAAGGTAGCGGTTCATGGCTGAAACAGCGAAAAAGATGACGGTTGGCAGTGACCTTGAGAAAAACCTCATCTTCCAGAGTCTCCTGAAAATGAAGGAGCCTGTACATGTCGACGTTGGGGGAAGTAAGCTGATAGGCCTCCTTGAGAATTTTAGTGATAACGACATATCGGTGATACTCAATGCTCCCTTTGAGGGAGAAATAGAGGAAAGCTGCAGGGTGCACTTCGTTTTTCACAACAACTACCACTACTTTACAACCCGTGGGTATCTGAAGGATGCAAGCCATCTGACCCTCGTGATGCCGGAGGACATCTTCAAGAACCTTCTGAGGAAGCACGAGCGAATGGGCGTGCTGGATAGGGTGTTCATGAAGTTCAAAATACTCATACAGATTGAGAGCAAAGAGTTTGAATACTCATCGCTTCTTGAGGAGCGACTGCTGTTCCAGGAGTTGAAAAAACCGCGGCCTGCCATCGATAAGATGCTGAAGAGCATCAAAAATCTCGTCTCTGAGTTTTCGCAGAACTTTCAGGTGAAGGTGTTCAAGGAAAATGAAGTGATCGCTTTTGATGAACAGATCGTGAAGGACACGAAAAAGATCTTCCTTATCTATGATTCCTATGAGGACAGCATCGTGGAGAAGAGGTTCAATGAGGAGCAGGTGTTTACCTTAGGAGGGGCGTACGAGTATCTCATATCCCATGGGGAGCCCCAGGAGAGGGCCGAAAGCAAGCTTCTTGACCTTCTTCAGCAGAAGAGGAACAAACGGGTATACTCCGAATGTCTGGTTCCACTGATGCTTGAAGGCGACGTGGTGGGATACATCCGACTCGTGAACGATATTGACTTTCACAGGAGCATTAAACCTTCCTTCGCCATGCGGACCAGCAAGTATGCGGGCATCCTCGTTGCGGCCCTCGTCAAGTACGATTATTTCACCCTCGAAAGCGGCAATGCATTCGATATCCCTCTGGTAAACATCAGCGCTGGCGGGCTCCTTTTCAGGCTCAATAAACCCAATCTGAAGCCCTACCTGATTGTCAACACTGGCCTGCAGATGTCCATACGTTTTCCATCGCGGCAGATCGAAGCGCGGGGAACCATTTTCAGAATTGACGGAAACAAATCCGAGTACGGTGTGAAGTTCGATGAAATAAATGGAATTGACGTGAAATATATCGATGACGTCGTGCACGGGAAAGCCGCTTTTTAGTTTACATATCCTTCTACTCTTTCCAGAATAACAGGGAGGGTTGCATGGCAGCGAAAAATGGAGCAGGTATGAACAGCGTTATCGGGGAAGGTTCAATTTTCGAGGGGAATTTTTACATAAACGGGTCACTGCAGATCGACGGCAGGTTTGAGGGTGAGGTAAGAACGGAGGATGAGCTCATCGTAGGCGAGACGGGGAGGGTTAAGACAGACATCATTGCGAAAAAGGTTGTGGTCGGCGGAACAGTTATCGGGAATATTGAGGCGGAGGAAGAGGTCACCCTCCTTGCAACAGGGAGGGTGCTGGGGAACATCAGGGCTCCCAGGGTCAACCTTGAGGACGGTGTGGTGGTACAGGGAGAGATGTCCATAAGCGCAGGACAGAAGAAGGATATTAAGAGTATAGTCGAAGAGTCCTTCGAAGCAGGGCCAAAGCTGGGGGACCTTCTTTCAGGGAAAAAAGTTGAGAAAGAGGAACAGAGGGCACTGGCAAGAGATGCACGAGCTTAAAAACCCCACCGAGATCGAGTACATCAGGCAAGCCTGCAGGATTGTGGCGGAGCTACTCGTATGTCTCAGGGAAATTGTGAAGCCCGGGGTTACAACGAAGTGGCTCGACGAGAAGGCGGAGCACTTTATCCGGAAAAGGGGGGCGGAGCCCGCCTTTAAAAATTACAACGGTTTTCCCTCGTCGATCTGCACCTCGGTGAATGAAGAGGTTATTCACGGGATACCGGGGCCGTACCGCCTGCAGGAAGGCGATATTCTCAGCATAGATGTTGGGGTGAACAAAGCCGGGTATTTCGGGGATGCTGCCGTTACCATCCCTGTTGGTCAAATTTCCTCGGAAAAGCGAAAGCTGCTCCAGACGACTGAGGGTGCACTTTACGAGGGTCTCAAGGCGGCTGTCCATAAAAACCACGTCTCCGATATATCGAAGGCCATTCAATGCTACGTTGAAAAAAATGGCTTCTCGGTTGTGCGGGATTTTGTAGGACATGGTGTCGGCAAAGCCCTTCACGAGGAGCCGCCAATTCCAAATTACAAAACGGCCGGTAGAGGGCCCCAGCTGCTGTCCGGGATGACACTGGCCATTGAACCGATGGTCAACATGGGTGATTATGAGGTCATTATAAAGAACGACAGGTGGACGGTCGTTACAAAGGATGGAAAACCTTCAGCGCACTTCGAGCACACAATCCTGGTCAGGGATGGAGACCCCGATATTCTCACCATGATGTAATCCGGCATATTATATTTCATATGTCATTTATGGCCCGGGAGGCTACAGTGTGGAGAGATGAGTTCAGCGTTGTTGATGCTCCCCGTTTCGTTGGAAGGGAGGTAACCCTTGCTGGCTGGGTCCGGCACATCCGTTCGGGTGGCTCCATCTATTTCATGGAGCTGAGGGACGGCACCGGCGAGATTCAATCAGTGGTTGCGAAGGGAGATGTGCCACAGGAGGTGTTTGAGCGGTGCGGTGAGATCAAGCTGGAGAGTTCCATCATTCTGAGGGGGATGGTGAAGGAGGAGAGGAGAGCCCCCGGCGGTTATGAAATAAATGTAAGGGATATGGAGATTGTGCACGTTCCGAACGAAGAGTTTCCTCTGTCAAAAAAGACGCACGGGCCCGACTTTCTCCTCGAAAACAGGCACCTCTGGATACGTTCAAGCCGGCAGCTTGCTATACTGAGGGTAAGAAGTGAGCTCATAAGGCTGCTGAGAACGTACTTCCACGAGAATGGATTTCTGCTCATCGATACTCCAATACTCACCGGTTCAATCGGAGAAAGTGCTGGAAACCTGTTCGAAACGAGCTATTTCGACCTGGGTAAGGCCTACCTGGCTCAGACGGGACAGCTTTACCTGGAAGCCGCAGCATCCGCCTTTAAAAAGGTGTACTGCCTTGGACCGACCTTCAGGGCTGAGAAGTCGAAGACGAGGAGGCACCTGTCCGAATTCTGGATGCTCGAGGC
>CAZPCG010000332.1:0-3342 GCA_964584875.1 uncultured Spirochaetota bacterium | reverse complement strand
TGCCTGAAGAAACACCGTAACGCTCCATCTCTCCAGCGGTGAGGGTGAGAAGCTTTCCTGAGGGGGAAATGATTTTGCCTTTCTCAACGCTCTTCCCCTCCTTTTTCGCCACCCGCTCGAGGTCTGGAACCTCATCGGAGGAGACTGCCCGGAGCTCGCCATCGACATATACTTCGAGGAGCTCTATATCCTCATCAACCATTGCTCTGGCTATCGCCTGCGGATGCCCGTTCTTCTCGGCAAGGGCAGCGATCTGCGCCCTGATAGCGCTTACCACCTTTTCAGAAGCAGCCTCCGGCCCCTCCGCTCCTATGACCAGCGGCGCTGCAGCTCCCATGGAAGTTCCGGGTGCCATGAATATGCGTTTGGTCGCAAAGGCGATCAAAGCCCCTGCAGACCAGCTCACCCCCGTGCTCTCTGGGCCAGTCGTGATGTGGGTCACGGTTATGGCGGGCTCAACAGAGCCTATGAGCGATGCTATCTGAAGCGCTGAGTCAACCCTCCCTCCGAAGGTGTTGGTGTCAAAGAGGATGACATCGGCATCCATCTTTTTCGCCTGATCTACCCCCCTTCGCAGGAACACCACGAGGTCACGGTCTATCTCGCCCCTGATTGGAATAACGACCACACGCTCCCGTTCATCAATTTCCTCACCCGTCAGCATCCCTGAAGGAACTGTAAGGAGAAGAGTAAAAACAAGGAGGGGAAACCTTTTCATAGAAAGGTTTTTTATCCGATTATAGTGTAAGAGCAGACCTCTCGCCATACTTCCTGATCCCCCGTCAACAATAATCGCAGAAATTAGCAAAGTCAACTATCAAAAACCAAACCCTGCCCACCTCTACACCTCTTCTTCGAAAACCACCCTCGCTGGGGCGCCGGATGTCCCTGCCACAAGGAGGGGCAGGGCAAAGAGGATGCCCCGGTCCCCTTTCACCTTGTCCAGGTTAACCAGCGGGGCGACCAGGAGGACACCCTGTTCGAACAGTATGCCAAGCAGCCCCCCCTTCTCCTCCATTACGTCCTCCGACCAGGAGCGTTTCATGCCAATCCCCGTTAAAAATATTTCATTAAAATAATATAGAGACAAATAAACAGTGGAGAGGAAGCCCTTAAGAATTTTAAGATCATCCTGGCTGCTTACAAGTCACAGAAAACGGGAAAGACGGTTAATCCATCTACTTTATGAGCCAAAATCGGGAGGAACCTACCCCTTCAGCCTGATGAGCCTCAAAACCCCCATGAGCAAGAAGAGCAGGAGCATGTATCCAAAAATCCCCGCATCGGTTAGTAAGTAGGCCCTCGATGTCTGATACAGGACAGGTATGTTGACCAGCAGAAGGAGGGGAAACCCGATGAAGAGGGAAAAACCGCTTCCCAGCACCAGGTCGCTTGCCGCAGGTGTTTTGAACTCGGGGTCTATCACCCTCAGGAGGGCAAGGCCCGTGCTCACCGTGCCGGTTAGAAGCCCGAACATGGAAATGACGCGCTCAAAGAAGTAATCCCTGAAGCTCCTCCTCGCAAGTCCGATCACCATGAGCATGATGAAGCTCCCACCAATAATGGAGATAATCGCAATGGGTAAAGCATACCGGGCAACCACAACGATCTCTATAGCCATGATGGCTGCAGTGACAAGAAAGTCAACGCTCGAGGCTGAGATGCTCGTCAAAAGGTCATCGTCGAGTACGTGGTGAAGGTTAAGGCGGTCTAAAACCTTCCCCACGAGCAGGGCGATCAGGGTGGCGAAGAAGGCGTGGTAGGCCCAGAGGATATTGCCAAATTGAACTGAGAACTCACCGCCCACGGAGTGCAGCAGGAAAACAAGTAGTCTTATGAGGATATAATCAACGAGGTAGACCGAGCCGATGAAAGCAAGGTGGAATGCACCTGAAGATACAACATCGGGATGTGTGGTGCCCCTGCCGGTTGCAACCCTCCGGGCCCCTTTCTCAAGAAACCCTCTATTCCTGAGCATCGATACATCGACATCTTTCACGTACCCCCTGCGTATCCCCCAATTGAGTAATGGAATGCCAACAAAGCAGGACCATAAAAACCCGATTGCACCAAAGGTCAGACCTACCATACCCCCATGCTCAAACCCGAAGGTCTCCCACTGCTTCCCCAGGGCGTAAGCCTGGCCCGATGACTGCCCGAACCCGATGGCGAAGAGCATGCCGAAAGTCGGAAAGATGCTGGGCATGATGGTGAAGAGGAACACAAGGGTAAGGGTATATCCGATGAAACCTTCGACCGCATACCCCATCGTGAGGTGGAAGGCGGTCGTTAGTGAGTTCTTATCGATGTAGCGCTCTCTTTTCTTCAATGCTATGGATATGAAGGTGATCGCCAGCAGATGGTAAACCACATTTCCAAGAAGCTCCCGGGAAGGCATCATCTCCGGAACCAGGTGCCCAGCAAGGTACACGAGACCGAGTCCTATAAAACCTGCGGTGATTGCGTTCGGCACCACAAAGCGCTGGAGAAACCGAACATTTGCCCTGAGTATAGTTGCAATGAAGAGGGAGATGCAAACGATGATGATATCAGTCACAAGCTTCCACTGCATTGTCTTTTATCCTCCGAAGATAGAGCAGATACCACCTTTCGTCATCTTCGATGGCCCTGAACGGACCCGCCAGAAATCCCCTGACCTCACCTCTCTTTTACCAACTTCCCCCATATCTCCAGGAGATTCTCCATGCCCATGCGCCTCTCATGCCTTTCGATTTCCTCGATAACCCGCACAAGTTCCCTGTTTACAGGTGTGTCAATACCGAGCCTTGCACCTTCACGAACAAGCGCGCCATTGATGTAATAAACCTCCGTTGGTCTATCCCTTTCGATGGAATGGTGGATATTTGACTTCAGGTTCCTGTACTTCATCCCCAGGATTTTCAGCAGGATATATCGAAGGAAGAGGGGGAATCCTCTATCATGGTTCCCGAATCTCTCAGGGTTTATCGCGCCTCCAAACCGCTCGAGGCTTATCCCGAGCCGTCTTGCAACAGACGCTCCCTCAGTCACAATGGCGTAGAAGAGCCTCCGTGAAACCCGGTGCCGAAGCAAATGGCCGACGCGCAGGCCCGCCGCCCCACCGAGGCCCGTTACGCCGCAGACGATCAGCAGTTTCGACCAGAGAACACCATCCAGTTTCCCCGTTGTCTTTACTTTTATCGCCGGCTCAAAAAGACTCTTGAGGATAAACACATCATCCTCCGTGCCCCTGCCCAGAACACCAACCGTGATGCTCCCCCTGGATGTAACAAAGTAGTGGCCGTAGTCGATCATGATCGAATTGAAGCCGACCGCTCCGGCAATGAGCTTCACATCAGGAAA
>CAZPCG010000331.1:0-3345 GCA_964584875.1 uncultured Spirochaetota bacterium | reverse complement strand
GCACCGTCTTGTTCTCGCAGAGGTTCACCCAGCCCTTCTTGCAAACCTCGCAGGCGTTGCAGTACTGTACAGGGTCTATGGTCACACGGTCCCCAGCTTTGAAGATTCCGAGACGGGTAGGAAGCTCCCCAAGCTCAACAATCTCCCCTGAAAACTCATGCCCCAGAACGAGCGGCCCTTTCCCGGTTTTTGTTTCAAGGGAGCTGTATCCCCAGTAGTAGGCGATATCTGAGCCGCAGATCCCGCAAGCCTTGATGCGGACGAGCACCTCGTCCGGTCCAAGCTTGGGGATATCGATCTCCTTAAACTCCATCTTCAACGGTTCGTAGAATACCATTGCTTTCATGCTGCCCTTCATACCATATCCCCCTGCAAAAGATTCCCCACTCAGGCTTTTTCTGAGGGGAGAGGGTTTCTGAAAATTATTCCCTTTCTGGAGAGAAAGATCACCTAATGACCCCGGAAGAAAAACAGCCTCACTTCATCCCCAGCTTCTTGAAAAGAGCGTCGACGAACTTCTTTGAGTCCTCCGTTATCTCCCAGGCATTCGGCCAGAAGCAGAGGTCGATGGTCCACCACTCTGAGGTATATCCTGCATCGATGATCGCAGGCACCACCTCTTCGAAGTTGATGTAGCCTGTCCCGAAGGGGGCGTGTATCGAGGTGTGATTGTCGTGGAGCTTGTTATCCGAATCGATGATGTGTACATCCCCGATCATGCTCTTCACCATCTTGAAAAACTCAAGCTGTCCCCCATTCAGAACCTCTTTTGCGCCCCACTGATGAGCTCCGACAACCGCACACATCTGGACATGGCAGGTATCCACGAGGAGCTTGAAGTTGCTGTCGCTCACAGCCTTCACCATCCGCACGATTTCCGATGGCTTGTTGAAGATGTACCCGGGCTCAAACTCCCAGGCAACCAGCACACCCGCCTTCTTCGCCTTTGCGGTTACCTTCTTGAACATCGCTACAACGCTGTCCCAGGCTTTTTCGTAGTTGAAATCTTCGGGATAAGGCGTTTCGGTAACCGTATCGATACGGATAATCTGGATGCTGCAATCAACGCACATCTCAAGGCTCCTGTCGAAGGCTTCCTCGTACCTGCGCTCCATCTCGCTACCCGCAGTGGCAAAGGGGAAAGACCAGAGGTCTGCGGCGTAGCTGTTTATCTTAAGCCCATTGGAGGCAAAGAGATCGACAAGCTCCTTCCTCGACTGCTTCGTTGGATAAAGCTCGTAGTGCCCGTGTGGCTTGAAACCGCCTAGCGAAAGCCCGTTGAACCTGAGCTTGCCAAGCCTTTGGGCAACCTCCGTCATCGAAATTGGCTTCTTTGCATACTCTCCAAAGGTGTATGCCCACGTTCCGATAGATACTCTGGCGCCCATACGCTCCCCCTATACCATGTTTTCCCTTGTGCTGTGATCGAAAAAGTGCACCTTGTCCAGCTTGATTCCCACGTAAACCTCGGCGTTGACATCCGCCTCAAAATCGGCAGTGGTAACCGCCTTGAATATGTGCTCCCCGGTCTTCAGGGTCACGACCTTCTCCATGCCCATGTTCTCGATGTTGTAGACCGTTGCGGCCTGGAGGTGCCCCTGCATGGTGTTTGAAATGGTGAAGTCCTCCGGTCTTATGCCTGTAATCAGCCTCCCCTGGTATCCTTTGATCTTGTCGGCTACCCCCTTCCCAATGGTGTACTCAAAGCTTTTCGGGATGATGATCAGGCGGTTCTTCTCTACGCTTGCATCGAAGAGGTTCATGGCAGGGCTCCCCACGAAGGAGGCCACGAAGGTGTTTTTTGGATGGTTGTAGATTTCGAAGGGTACACCCATCTGTAAAATTGTTCCCCTGTTCAGCACTGCAATCCTGTCCGCCATGGTCATCGCCTCGACCTGGTCGTGAGTCACAAAGAAGAGGGTTGCCCCGAGGTCAATCTGCAGACGCTTCAGCTCGGCCCTGAGCTCCTCCCTCAGCTTTGCGTCGAGGTTTGAGAGCGGCTCATCCATCAGGAATATTTTTGGATCACGTACAATCGCCCTTCCGATAGTCACACGCTGCATTTCCCCGCCGCTGAGCCTGTCGGATCGCCGGTCCATGAGATGGTCGATGTGGAGGATCCGTGCGACCTCATTCACCCGTCGGCCAATCTCATCCTGGGGGAGGTTCCTGATCTTCGGCTTGAGCGGGAATTCAAGGTTCTCCCGCACTGTGTAGTGTGGATAGAGGGAAAAGTACTGGAAAACGAAGGCAACATCGCGGTGTGCCGGATCAATCCTGTTAACATTCACCCTGTCGATGTAGATATCCCCCGTATCCTGCCGCTCCAGTCCCGCCACACAGCGAAGCGTGGTCGTCTTTCCCGCCCCTGTTGGCCCGAGGAGGACGAAAAACTCACCAGATTTTATCTCGAGGTTCAGCCCTTTGATGGCTGTCACGGAGCCGAAGCGCTTTGTAACACCCTCCAGTTTCACGCTGGCCACAGTAATCCTCCATGACATCTACAAACGATGGGATTGCTGAATCCCGGGTTTATCAAATCATATAGATGGCATTTCCGCTGTTCTTATCGAAAAAATGAACCTTCTTCTCATTCAATCCTGCCCAGACCTTTTCTCCAACTTTCGCATCAAAATCAGCCCCTGTTCTGGCCTTCACGATGTCATTACCGACCCTCAGGTCGACGATCTTGCTCGGGCCGAGCGGCTCCACCACGTACACCTCAGCGGGAACGCACCCCTCAGCACGCCTCGACTCTATTCGAATCCATTCGGGTCGTATCCCGAGCACAAGTTCTTTGCTGAAAGCATCTTTCTCAGCAAGCCTGTCATACACCATCCTCGAGAAATGGAAGCAGACCTTGTGGTCACTCCTCAAAACCGCCCTCGCCGTGTGATCGGCCCTGGCGCAGACAACGTCCATGAAGTTCATCCCGGGACTTCCGATAAAGTTTGCTACAAAGAGGTTGACGGGGTTGTCGTATACCTCGGCAGGCTTCCCGACCTGCTGAAGCTCGGCCTGGTTCATCACTGCGATCCTGTCACCCATGGACATGGCTTCAATCTGATCGTGGGTTACATAAACGGTCGTTGCTCCTATATCAATGTGCAGTCTCTTTAGCTCGGTCCGCATCTCCTCCCTGAACTTTGCATCGAGCGTGCCGATCGGCTCATCCATGAGAAACGCCTTGGGCCGCCTGACCATGGCCCTTCCAAGGGCGACCCTCTGCATGTCCCCACCGCTCAGGGCAGAAGGCCTCTTCCTCATGATGTGCTTTATCTTCAGTATCCCGGCCACCTCCATGACCCGTGTCTCAACGTCCTTCTTTTTCATGCCCTGCGTTTC
>CAZPCG010000330.1:0-3347 GCA_964584875.1 uncultured Spirochaetota bacterium | reverse complement strand
TTCTGATAAAGCACCCCGGGGTGAAAAAGGTGGCGTTTACCGGTTCCACCGAAGTTGGCAGGCAGGTTCTGAAGCTCTGTGCAGAGCAGATGAAAAAGGTCTCCCTTGAGCTCGGAGGGCACTGCCCCCTCATAATAAGCAAGCACTGTCACCTTGAAGAAGCCGTCAGGGGAGCGGTGAGGCGGACCTTCAGGAATATGGGGCAGATATGCATTGCCGTAAACCGCATATACGTTCAGGAGAGCATCTACGAGGAGTTTCTCGAAGCCTTTGTTTCTGCGACCAGCAAGCTCACCATTGCAAACGGACTGCTCAAACCAGATGCCGATCTAGGGCCCATGGCAAACGCAGCCGGTCTTGAAAAAACAAAGAGTCACATAGCCGATGCTGTCAACAGGGGGGCAAGAATCGCCTGCGGCGGTGGGAGGCCTCCCGGCAAAGAGTTCGAAAAAGGATACTTCTTCATGCCCACGGTTCTTACCGATGTCAGCCACGATATGCTGGTCATGCACGAGGAGACCTTTGGGCCAGCTGTTGGGATCATGCCGTACACCACCATGGAACAGGCAATCGAATACGCAAACTCAACCCGTTACGGGCTTGCATCGTACGTTTACACCGATGACCTCCACGAAGCCGACGAGTTTTCCCGCAGACTGGTGTCGGGGAACGTTGCGATAAACAACCCGGACGCTGGGGCAATAAACGCTCCCTATGGCGGATTCAAGGAGAGCGGCATGGGGTATGAGCATGGACCGGAGGGGCTTGAGCAGTACCTGGTAGCAAAACACGTTAGAATAAAATATTTCAATCGTTAAGTTGATTGGCCCCATTGTAAGGGTTGATCTCAAAGCAGGGGCATTCCGTTAAAACCAATCCATTTGAAAGATATCTTTTGAGGGGATTCCATATGAAGTTTGTGAAAAACATCGAGGACATGCAACCAGATGAATGTGACCGATCCATCCGCTATCATACTAAAGGCATAGAGGGACAGACCCTGAGGGATACCTACTTCCTGGTCGATCCCGAAAGCTCCCCTTCAAAAAACCTCAAAATGGGGTACACCATCGTATACCCCCGGGGTAAAACCACAGGTCACTCTCACCCTCAGCATGAGGAGATATACTTCGTTATACAGGGAAGAGGAAGAATGGTGGTCGGAGACAGCGAGTACGAGATCAAAGCCGGGGATGCCCTTTACGTTCCCTTCGGGCTGTTCCATACAACTTACAATATTGGAATTGCCCCGCTGCAGCTTTTGTGGGTCACTGCAAAGGATGAAAGCAGAGAGACAGGAGACAGGGTAAAGTAATGGAAAAAGCCCTGCTGATTGGCATCGATATAGGTACAACTGGCTGCAAAACAATTCTTATTGATGAAAATTGCAGCGTTATTGCAAGGGAGCTTGAGGAGTATCCACTGTTCTCACCAAGACACGGATGGACAGAACAGAATCCGGAGGACTGGTGGCTTGCGGTCAAAAAAACAATCACAAAGATAATGGCGGGCAACCATCAGTACAGCCGCACCCTGAAGGGCATAGGGCTGAGCGGACAGATGCACGGCCTTGTTCCCCTGGACAGAGGTATGAATGTCATCAGGCCCAGCATTCTGTGGAATGATCAGCGTACGGAGCCGCAGTGCCAGGAGGTGTATGAAAAGACTGGGGGCTTAGAGGGGCTTTTGAAGCTCACAAACAACAGGATGCTCCCTGGTTACACGGGGGGCAAGATCCTCTGGATGAGGGAGAATGAGCCTGAGAACTACTACAGAATAACGAAATTCCTCAACCCCAAAGACTACATAAGATACCGGCTTACCGGTGAGATTGCCACTGAGGTTTCCGATGCTTCGGGAACCGGGCTCTTCGATGCGCAGTCTCGCACCTGGTCTGGGAAGCTTTTTACCCTTCTCGATATCCCCGAGGAGTGGGCACCCACCTGTTATGAATCACCGGTTGTGAGTGGAACCGTTGTGGGTAATATTGCGGATGAGCTGGGCCTTCCAAAATCCCTTCCGGTGGTTGGAGGAGGTGGAGATTCCGTTATTCAAACCCTCGGCACCGGGGTAACAACGAGCTCAGTTCTCATGACGACAATCGGCACAGCCGGGATCATCTCCACTGCCCTCGAGGAGTTCAAAAAGAATCCCGAGGGGAAGCTTCAAGTATTCTGCAATGTGGTGCCCGGCAAATGGCATGCAATGGGTGTTACACTGTCTGCAGGCGGCTCGATGAGATGGGCAAAGGAGACCTTCGGGCATTCTGAAACAGAGGTTTCGAGGTTGAGCCACGAAGATGCGTACAACCTCATCAGCAGGGAAGCAGAAGAGGCGCCTCCCGGGTCGGGGGGCATAATCTTCCTCCCCTATCTCATAGGCGAACGCTGCCCGCATGTCGATCCTGATGCGAGGGGGGCTTTCATCGGTCTTAGCCTCACGAGCAACAAGAACAACCTTTTCAGAAGCATTATGGAGGGGGTGATTTTCAGCTTCAGGGACGTGGCGGAAATATTCACCTCCTTCGGCATGTCTTTCGATCACATCAAAACCTCAGGCGGGGGTGCGCAATCGAGGCTGTGGCGTCAAATCCATGCCGATATCTTCAAGAAGAAAGTCCTCACCGTGAGCGGGAGCAGGGAGGGGGCTGCCTTTGGAGCAGCGATCGTGGCGGGAGTCGGATTGGGGGTCTGGTCAGACTTTGAAGAGGCCTCAGGCCTCCTTAAAATCGAGACCGTCACCGAGCCGGAAGAAAAGAACTACCACCTCTATGACCTGAGCTACGAAATCTATAAGAATTACTACTCCCTTTTGAAACCGAGCTTCGAAAAATTGAGCCGTCTATAAGTAAGGATTTTTCTCTCTACCATAAACATTTCAGCTTACTCCGGCACATGGAGAGGAACCCCCTCCCCGTTCCACTTCCTATAGGAGTAATACCTTTTCAGCTCCCTCAAATAGTCCTCTTTTGAAACTGTTTTCCCCATAGACTGCCGGGAAACGTTCGGTTCGCTGTAGAAGCGTTCCGGCAAGAGGTCATCCTTCATGGTCAAACCATTTTTGATATTGTACAACCTACCCAGAGTGACTATATCGTTTGCAATCGCCTTCAGCTCCCCGGGGCTCTTCCGCATGCCCGTCAGCAGGTACAGGGCCTTTGAGTAGTCCTCCCAGGTCAGAAGATCGCGGTTGAGAAACCTGCAGTATATGAAACAATCGGCGATTGCGTTGAAGTCGATCATGTTAAAAACAAGCTCGGCCTTTCTGTCAAGGGTAAACCTGTCAACCCTTCTGTCCTCACCCGAAAGCTCATGCTCCCGTGCCATTCCCGAAATATCCCTTGCATA
>CAZPCG010000329.1:222-3352 GCA_964584875.1 uncultured Spirochaetota bacterium | reverse complement strand
TTGCAGACGGAACCCAATGGCACCCTCATGACCACCGCCGTTTTCTATCGAGAAGAGCTCGAGCATCCCCCGAAGATCGTACCGCTTATAGGAACTGCTCCTTCTCACCCTGAATTGAACGAGGTCTGAAATTTCAGTACGATCGTAATAGGCAACGAGGCTGAGCTTCCCGCTCTCCTCTGCAAGCTTATTGGCAACAGCCCTCGTTACTGATACCAGGGTGTCTTCATCAACATCAGCCTGCAGCTCTCTGGATTCCCTCTGATCCAGCGCCACGTAGCCTATGGAGGATGAAAGCTGCTTTCTATCCATCAGGTACCTGAAACATCTATCCTCCTTGCCGGACAGTCGCTGGAGCTCCTGGTACACCTGTTCGATGTTCGCAAAGTTCGTATCCCTGGTTGTGGTGGCGGCCAGGAGATTGTTCAGCATGGTGCTGAAAAGCCAGTAGTACCTCCTCTCCCTTCGGGACTTTAAAAACTGTCCCATATTGGTATCGCCGATAATCCCCGTCAGCAGGGCCAGGACCAGGTTGCGAGAGAGGAGATCTTCAACCTGGTACTGTCTTAGAAGCTCCTCCCTCCTGCCAATTTTCAGGATCAGGTGGCATATCAGCTCACTCGATGACGTTGCCTCGGTAACGAGACGATACCCCTCATCACCGATGTAGCTGGAGTCCGCTCCGATGTGGTGATCGATCTCGATCTTTACAACATCGCTGGACTTCATCAGCGCATCTATAGCTTCATTTTTTTCAACCATGGACGGCTTCGGTGTATCGCAAATGACCAGAGTATCAAATGAGCCATTGAACTGCTCACAGCTTTCGTACAGGGTTATTGCATTGTATTTGCAGATGTTGAGGAGATACTGGAAGTGCTCATGGACCTTCTTCCCGAGGCAGATCTTTACATCCCTGTAGAACTTGCTGAGGAGGAGTGCAAAAGCCACCATTGATGCGATGCAGTCTTCGTCCGGGTTCTGATGGCCGAGGATGAGAAAGTTCTTCCGGTTGACTATTGCCTCGATGATATTGTCTATGATCCTGTTCTTCTCATAGATAGTAGGGATGATTCGCTTTTTCATCGCAGTGTTTCTCCCATTTATCCTGGTCTTATTTTCGTCGTATGTTTTAATTCATCTATCCCCTTTGCGCACATTCAACTCTATTTCTCCCCTTTTCCTTCGCACGGTAAAGCGCCTCATCGGCCCTCTTCTTCAACGTTTCAAGATCGTCGGCATGATCGGGAAAAGCAGCTATTCCCTGGCTGGTCGTAACTCTGGTTATCTGCCCTCCCATGCCATGCAACACCGGGAGAGATGCAACATCACTACAGATATTTTCGGCCATGATCTTTGCCAGGTTCAATTCGGTTTCAGGCATAAGAACTACGAATTCATCACCGCCGTACCGCGCGAGGATGTCTTTGCTCCGCAGGTACTTTTTAAATATTGAGACAACCTCCTGAATAACCCTATCCCCCACACTATGACCGTACAGCTCATTAATGGAGCGGAAGTGGTCCAGATCGACCATAACGAGTGCAAAAGTGCTGCCCCTGCTCTTTGCCACCCCGAAGTGATTCTCCAGGGCCTCATCGAGAAAGTGCCTGTTGTACGCACCTGTAAACTCATCGGTGATCGCCCGCTTGCGGGCCTCCTCCCCCCAGTGTACCATGTCTGATAAAAAGGCGTTGGTGTGGTGCAGTCTCTCAATTGTCCTGTTTGCCATCCTGTGCATTACTTTCAAAGTGATAGAAGGGTGTTCAAGCATCAGCGAGAAGAAATCATCAGCACGGAGAGAGTAGAGGCTGCTCCTCTCCTTCGTGTAACAGGTCGCAGACCGCGGAGCATCATCAAATATCGACATTTCGCCCAGGAAATCGCCCTGCACAAACTCTACAAGTTCCCGCTCCTTGCCATCACTCAAACGTATGGACACGGCAACCCTCCCTGACCTCACGATGAAAAGCTCATGCCCGTCGTCACCCTCCTGAAAAAGCGTTTTCCCGCCATCAATCTCTATCAGGTGAAGTGAAGGCAGAAGGGTAGTAATTTCTTCGCCACTCAGAAGCGAAAAAATATCAACTTCTTTTAAAAAATCCACTATCTCATTCATCGCATGCCATCCATTTTCCGTTGCCCTCCTCCCTCCCTGACCACCGAACCATCACCGGCCGGAAGATCCTGCCAGATTCGTCGCCCTTAAGCAGATAGGATGCGGTCCCCTCCACGGTTTCTTGCCTCAAGCATCCGGTCAAATGCACCCCTGATGAGTTCAAGGTTATCCCTTCCGCACAATGGGTAGGTAGAAATTCCAAGGCTCACAGTTATGCGATCTATTTTTCCGCCGGTAATATGGCCTATGCTCATCTTTTTGATTGCAGCTTGAACTTCCTTCGCTACTGTCACTGCCTGCTCAGCTTCAGTATTCGGCAGAACTGCCGCAAACTCATCGCCCCGGTATCGAACCGCCATGTCAGCAGTTCTCAGAACCGTTCTCAGGGCATCGGCAATCATTTTGAGGACCCTGTCTCCTGCCTCATGGCCAAAGGTGTCGTTAATGAGCTTGAAATTGTCCGGTTTCACCATCAAAAGGCTTGTGCACGTGCCGTAGCCGGGGAGCATATCCCGCAAATCTTCCTCTAAAAATGTACGGTTGTAGAGACCGGTCAATTTGTCGCTGATCAATTGTCTCTTCAGCTCCTGCACCCAGGGCGCCTTTTCAGAGATGAGCCTGTTAGCCCTGCGTATCCTGCCGGCAATCACGGCAAGAATGTTGCGGAAAACCTCTGCAAAAATCTCCGGATGCCTGCCGGCAATATCCTTGAACGCCAGACCCTTCTGTGGAAAGACAAGGAGAGTTGTATCCTCTTGTGCAACAGCAACCTCAGAACGCGGTGTTCTGTCAATAAGGTCGAGCTCACCGAAACACTCCCCCGGGATAAAACGAGCCAGGTCCCTCCCCCTTTCAACATTTTCATCTGACCGGCCCCCCATATCCCCGGAATTAATCCTCTCATGCCTCCATATCCGTACTACTCCACTCTCTATGATGTATAGCTCTCCCTCCTGATCTCCTTCATGAAATATTACCTCCCCTTTCGGGTACCTGTAGTAACGGCTCTAG
>CAZPCG010000329.1:0-212 GCA_964584875.1 uncultured Spirochaetota bacterium | reverse complement strand
ATGTAGCGGGCAACAACCTCAAGCTCTTTGTTTCCCAGGCTTGAAAATAGGGCAAGATTTTTCAAGAGGTCTGTTTTCTTTCTCATGGAGGTTATCAAGTTTCCTTTTCTTTCCACATTATTATCTATCGAAGCCCGTATAAAGCAAGGGTTTTCGTAAGTATTAATTTTTTCCTTGCTCTGTAAAATTTAAAATTATATTCTTTATCAATA
>CAZPCG010000328.1:0-3353 GCA_964584875.1 uncultured Spirochaetota bacterium | reverse complement strand
GAACGTGCGCCGACAGCAAGGCGTATGCCGATCTCCCTCGTGCGTTCCGTAACAGAGACAAGCATGATGTTCATGATGCCGATGCCGCCCACGACCAGGGACACCCCGGCGATTGCCCCTAAAAGCATTGTGAGAAAGCCCGTTATGGAAGAGGCTGTCTCGATCATATCAGTCTGGTTCCGGATCGTAAAATCGTCCTTCTGCGTCTCCCCGAGGCGATGGGATGCTCTGAGGATGCTCCTTATCTCCTCTGCTGCATCATCCATGATCTCCATCGAAGTGGTGGATACGATTATAGATTGTACGCTCTTCCCGTCGCTCATCCTGTACAAAACAGTGGATGATGGAGCGAGGATGATATCATCCTCATCACCCATCGGACCCTGCCCCTTCTCCTCAAGCAGTCCGATCACGGTGAAGGGGATGTTTCCCACCCTTATCCGCTTCCCGAGGGGCGACTGGGTCCCAAAGAGTTTCTCTGCAACCGTTTTTCCCAAAACCGCCACCTTGCGTTTACCCTTTTCATCTCGCTCTGTAAAAAAGCTCCCTTCTTTCACCGCCAGATTACGGATATCCGGGTAGTCTGAAGAGACCCCGTAGATCCTTGTTTGCCAGTTTGCGCCCTCTGCGATCACCTGCCCCGAGGTGCGTATGACGGGGGAGATGCCTTTTATAAGCGTTGATTGTCTTCTGATCTTTTCCACATCTCCCATGGTAAGTGTTGCCAGTGTCCCTGCTCCACCCTGTACCCCCCTGAACTGTCCCGATCCCGGAAAGATCGTTAGAAGGTTTGTACCTATCGAGGTGATCCTGCTTTCGATGTCCGCCTGAGTCCCCTTACCTATGGAAACCATGATGATCACAGCACCGACGCCGATGATGATGCCGAGCATTGTGAGGACGCTCCGCATCCTGTTTTTCATGATGCTCCTGAATGCGACTTTGATCAGGTTATCAAGCTTCATCTTTTTTCCTCCACAGCTCCCGCATGCTCCATGTCTTCGATAGCATGCGGGGACAGCCGTCTGTCGCTCAAAACCTTCCCGTCTTTAAGCTCCACTATCCTATTTGTGAAACGTGCGATATCGTGCTCGTGCGTAACGAGCACGATGGTTATCCCCTGACGGTTCAGCTCCTGAAAGAGCAAAATGATCTCAAGTGAGGTCGCAGAGTCGAGGTTCCCCGTAGGCTCGTCCGCAAGGATAAGGGAGGGTTCATTTACGAGCGCTCGGGCTATTGCTACTCTCTGCTGCTGCCCTCCCGATAGCTGGCTCGGGAAGTGAGAGATGCGATCTGCAAGAGATACCTGCTCAAGAGCCCTGAGTGCCGCTTTATGGTGGTTGTTTATCCTTCCGGAGCGGTCGTAGAGCAGCGGGAGCTCAACGTTCTCCAGGGCGGTTGTCTTCGGCAGGAGGTTGAACACCTGGAACACGAACCCGATCTTCCGGTTACGTATATCCGCAAGCTCCTGCCTTCCCAGGCTGCTCACGTTGATGCCCTCGAGGAAGTAGTTACCGTCCGTGGGCCTGTCGAGGCATCCGAGGATGTTCATGAGGGTCGATTTGCCCGATCCCGAGGCGCCCATGATGGCGACGAATTCCCCCTTTTCTATCGAAAGCGATACCCCCCTGAGCGCATTCACCTCCACATCTCCCACCCTGTAAACCTTCTGTATGTTCTCTGTACGTATTATTTCCATAATCGTTTACTCCTGTACCTCCTACAACCTTCCCGGAGGTGGACCCCCTGGACCCGGGAGGAGAAAATTTTTGCCCACAGACGCTTTTTTCTTTCCCTGGCTTATAACGCCGGTTATCACCTTCATCCCCTCCTGGAGGTCAGAAGCTTCCAGAACCTCGGTGAACACTCCGTCCGATTCACCCGGTGTGAAAAGTACTCCCCTGGGGTGCCCATCATCTCCCAGGCAGAACACCCGCGCTCTCCCTTCGGGCACTTCTCTCAATGGAGGCGGCGCAGGCTTCCCATCCTCCCTGACGCGAGGTACGATGTTTGCAAGCTTCCATCCTTCATTAAAAGGTGCCTCCGGAACAGGGGGATAGAAGGAGAGCACAGAGTTGGGAACAAGGAGCACATCCCTGTGATCGAGGATGATGAAATCGATCGTTGCGGTCATCCCCGGAAGGAGAAGACCTTCCTTGTTCGAGACATCGACCACGACTGTGTAGTTCACCACGTTCTGTACAGTTTCCGGCTGGAGGCGGACCTGCCGCACCGTTCCTGTAAAGGTGTGATCAGGGTAAGCCTGGACCGTAAACCTCACCTTTTGACCCTTTTTGATCTGCCCTATGTCGTTCTCATCCACATCGGCCTCTATCTGCATCTTTTTCAGGTCTTCCGCAATGATGAAGAGCTCGGGTGCCTGGAAGCTTGATGCAATTGTTTGCCCCTCGTCGACCGACCGCTCGATCACGGTGCCGGATATCGGGGAACGTATTTTCGTATTCTCGAGGTTTGCTTCCACCTGGGTAAGCTTTGCCTCTGCGGAGAGGAGGCCGGCTTCTGCCGTTTTGAGGGAAGTCTTGAGGGACAGGAAATCGAATTCTGAAATATACCCCTTTTTATAAAGCTTCTCGTTCCTGTCGTATTCGGCCTTTGCCTTTTCAAGCGCCGCCTCTGCGTTTGCAACCGATGCCCGTGCCTCTTTCACGGCTGCCTCAAATGCAGTGGGATCGATGAGCGCAAGAAGGTCTCCCTTTTTTACCGTGTCATTGTAGTCGACATACACTCTCTGGAGAGTGCCGGATACCCCGGCGCCGACTTTGACTGTCTTGAGCGCGTTCAATGTACCGGTGCTCGATACGACGATCTCAAGGTTACCTCGCTCAATTTCAGCAAACTGAAACTCAGGTGCAGCATTTGATCTCCGAAGACCACCTGTTAGCAGGAAACCTGCAGAGAGAACCGGAACTGCAATCAATGGAATTAAAACCCTGCGCTTTTTCATGATCTCTTCCCCTCTTACTGCTCTTATCGCCAATAAATATAGCCTTGAGGGGTTCGATAGCAATAAACGGGAGATAAACGTTTGATAAACAGTGAGAAGGGAATCCCTTAGTTTCAAGGGTTCAACAGGCACTGATTCTTTTCATGATTCTTGTGAGGATACGAATTTAATGCGGAATTGGGGAAACAATCATGGAGGGTTATTATTTGAGAAGCTCAGTAGCTCAGCACTTCCCTGATGTTTCTCAATATTCTCTCCACAGTCGGGATGTTTTCGTTCTCCAGGGTGCGGGCCATGGGCGGTGGAACATCATAGGCAGTTATTACCCTCACAGGTGCCCTGAGTTTCTTGAAAGAGTTTGCCTGGATCTCATAGGCGATATGGCTTG
>CAZPCG010000327.1:0-3364 GCA_964584875.1 uncultured Spirochaetota bacterium | reverse complement strand
GTGTCGTCCAGAAAGGTACCCATGATGAGATAGGAGAGCTGCATCATGAATATAATTCCCCACGGACCGAACCCGTACTCGAGAAACAGACCCTTTATCGCGTGCACGGCGCCGAGACCATCGAAGATGGCGCCATAGGCAAGCGCGGCGAGAATGACCCACATGAACATGCAGCTGACGCTCAGCGTGTCGCGCAGCACCTCGACGAATCCATCCCAGGTCAGGCGCTTGTTGATGATAGCAGCGAGGGTGGTTACCGTCGCACCCACCGCTGAGCTCTCGACGAGGCTGGTTACCCCCAGGAAGAACAGCCCCGACATCATGAAAATGATGACCATAGGGAGTACCCCGGCCCGAAGCAGCCTAAGCTTCGCTTTCCAGGGAATGCTCCGCTCTTCTTTGGACAACGCCGGCCCCAGGTGCGGCTGAAAGAGGTTTCTTATGAGTATGTAAAAGATAAACAAGAAGGCCAACAGGATGCCGGGAAAAACACCTGCCAGCCACAGCCGGCCTACCGATTGCCTTGCTATCATTCCGTAGAGAACAAGAACTACGCTCGGCGGTATCATGATGCCCAGGGAACTGCCGGCCTGGATCACTCCGGTTATCATCACCTTGTCGTACTTTCGCTTCATCATCTCCGGTAACGCAATGGTGGCTCCAATGGCCATGCCGGCTACACTTAACCCGTTCATAGCCGCTATTACGGACATCAGGCCAATGGTTCCTACGGCCAGGCCGCCATTGACCGGACCCATCCACACATGAAACATCTGGTAGAGGTCGTCTGCGATCCCCGACTTGGAAAACATGTACCCCATGTAGATGAACATCGGCAGGGTGAGGAGAGGATACCAGTTGAGCAGATTGAAGCTTGCATGGAACGCTAACCCCTCACCACCTCTCCCCCACAGGATCACAGAGAAAGCACTGGCTACACCGCCGATGACCGCGAAGATGTGACGCCCGGTGAGAAGCATAACAAGCATCGAGACGAACATCAGAACAGCGACTAGCTCAAAATTCATTTTATCTCCTCCCCGTTCGCTCTCGCCAGGTCCTTGAAGAACTCGGATAGCACCTGCAGCATCATCAGCACGATTCCGATTGTCATAATGATTTTGATGGGAGTCATAGGTGGCGCCCATGCAGAATAAGACACTTGCTTGAATTCCCAGGAGTATTGAATGCCTTGAATGGCGCCGATCAAGAGTATCACAAGGTAGAATGCAAGGAGAGCGAAGGTGAAAACGTCGAAAGTAGCTCTTCTCTTCGCCGACCACCTCCCATAGAAGAGGTCCATTCTCACATGCCCCTCGATAAGGTGTGAGTAGCAGCCGCCAAGCAAGTAATAGGCGGCCATGATAAACTGCGACATCTCCACTGTCCATATGTAGGGGTGGTTAAAGAGAGTTCTAGATATAGTCTCGAACAGTAGAACGCCCATCATTCCGATAACCCAAAACATTACAAACTTACCTATCACCCGGCTCGTTGCATCCATGGATCGCACATAAGCTTTTACCGCTTTGGTCACTTCAGTTTCTCCTTTCTTTAAAATTGGGATGTTCAGAGTGCTCATCAGGAATTTGCGTCATTTTACAAGGAAAAGAAATCAACCGGGGTTAAACCTCCTCATCGCACACCGGACCAAAAAAAGAGAACCCCCTCTCATCCCTTGTCCACGAGCCTGTTATATAGCTTACCGTCCCTAGCCTCTGGCATAGAGCCGGCTAGGAACGGTAAGCCTCCATGCTATACAAAACTCTTGTTAACCTGTTCATCAGTACCGGTAGGGAGCGCCGGCTTTTTCCATGATTTGGGTGTACTCTTTAAGTATCTGTACCACCCTGGCATTCCTCTTGCTCTTGGCAGCAATCTCGTCCCAGAACTTCAGTGCCGCATCTTCAACAACCTTCCACTCATCGGAGGGGATGGTGGTGAGCTGCAGCTTTCCACCCTTTACGCGGTAGTGAGCTTCACCCCACCAATACCAGTGCAGCCGGTAGTAGTGAGATTTGTCTACTGCTAGCTTGAACAACGCTTGCAGGTGAGGAGGCACCTTCTCCCATGCCCTGGTATTGACAAACCAACCACCTGACCAGGCACCGGATACAGGATTGGTCAAATAGAATTTGGTAACATCCGCCCACCCGACGGTGTAATCCTCGGTGATACCGGACCAGGCAACTCCGTCGAGAACGCCCGTCTGAATGGCCATCTGGACGTCCTCATAGGGAAGGGACATCGGCACGACGCCGAACTGCCGCATGAACTGGCCACCGGTCGGGAACATATACATTCTCAATCCCTTGAAGTCTGTAATATGCCGGATTGGTTTGGTGGTGGCGAAATTGCAAGGGTCCCAGCTCCCCTGGCTTATCCAGGTGACGCCTTTGATCTCATCATAGGCTTCCTTCCAGATTTCGTTCAGCCCGTACCAATTCCACAGCACGTTTACATCCAGTCCGTAGCGTGCAGCAAGAGGGAAGTAAGCGGCAAACACACGAACATCCACGGGAGACGCCATTGAGTCGTCGTCGCTGCAGACTGCGTCAATCGTTCCCTCTTTCAGCGCTCTAAACATCTCACCCTGGGGCACAAGCTCATCAGCCGTATATACGTCGATGACCATCTCGCCGTTCGCTGCAGTATTAAACTCTCTTATTGCGTTAAGAGCGACATGCTCATTCAGGGCAGGACCGGCATAGGATTGAAGCCTCCACCGGATAGCTTTTTTCTGTTGAGCAAATGCTGAATACCGGACTGCTCCAAGCCTGTTGTGGATCTTTTTCAAGCAAATGCTTGACATGTACCTGTTTTTGTGGTCACCTATCGCTGTAGGGTTAAAGAAAATATTATTCTGTTGAAAAATGGTTGTATACACTACCGAAATGCTTATAGTAGCTGTTATAGTTTGTACTTTAAATAAGTATGGTCTGAATTAATATCGAAAAACTTAAATTGGAGGGAGGTAAAGAGGGTTATGGAAATGAAATATTTAAACCTGTTGGAAACTGATTTAACTAAAGAAATATTTTTAGAACTTATGCCTGAATGGAGAGACTGCAACGATATAAACATATCAATTCTGGGCGGTGGAATTACAAATAAACTTTACAGAGTATATTCAGAAAAAGGTGACCTTGCAGTTAGAATATATGGAGATAAAACGGAGCTTTTTATCGAACGTGATCATGAAGCTGAATCAATGAAAAAGGCTTCAGCAATTGGAATAGCGCCCAGGTTAATAAAGTATCTTCCTCGATATAATGTAACCATCGTTGAGTATATTACACATAGTTATACACTTAAAAATCCTGATTTTTTAAAAGAAGAATTACGAGAAAAAATAGTAAATCCT
>CAZPCG010000326.1:0-3370 GCA_964584875.1 uncultured Spirochaetota bacterium | reverse complement strand
TCTTTATATTCCAGCATTGATCCCTCTCCTTCACAGAGAAGAATATCAAGGTCTGTTCGTTTCATACCTTCTTCCTCTCGTTATAATGCAAATTCACTAAATCATTATACTTCAAACCATCCTCTCCTTAAGGAGGGAAGATGACCTGGGGATCACTCCTTCATGGCCACAGTAAACCTGCAGGTCACACTCCTTGCAGACCTTATGCTCGGGAGGCTTTCGAATCGAATACTCCTTATTCTGAATCTGGGAAACCACATTATCGAAATAAGCCCCCGCTTCATCGACTACCTCAGTGTAATATGGAAATTCCATCAGCGCATCCTCTCTTTTTAGCTCTCCAGTCCAATAAAGAAGGAGTCTCTCTGCTCTTTTGTCATATCTCTTTTCAAGGATGTGAGCATATATACAGAGCTGTTTGTAGTAGCTGTCTAGCCTTTGATCATCCGCAAGAGGTCGAGGCTGTGATTTGAAATCGAGGAGCTCCAGCTTGTCATCCAGGCCCATAAGAAGGTCAATTTTTCCTACAAGAACATAGGTATCCTTTTCAACCGAAACATCCACTTCGGTCTCAATGATGCGGTCCATTTCTTTTCGGTTCTGATTGAAGTAATTCATGATTTGAGAAAAGGCACTGGCCTTCTGTGCTTCTCCAATCGGGCGAATGCCCCTGGCGGCAAGATGACGGAAATTGAATTCGAAAAGCTCCTGAATTTTTCTCTCATTTAGCTCATGAGCCCTTCTGTCCAGAGCCAGACGATGGATATCTTCAATCGTCTGATGGACCAATGCCCCGAAGAAGATTTCAGCTGATCGGGATGGCGTAAAGTCATATTCCCGGAAGAACTGGTATTGCCTGGGGCAGGTTTCATAAACTTTGAGGTCACTCGTGAAGCTAAAAGATTTCTTGATAGGCATTCTGCTCCTTAATCTAAAGAAGAGTGATTTGAGGAGATCCTGCCTCACATAGGGCCATTGAGGCAACCCCTGCCAGATTGGATTGAAATAGGGTTTTGGCTGGTCTGTTGTTGTTAAGGCGAGGATTTTTTCAGCCCGTGAGAAAGCAACATAATGAAGACGCATTTTATCAAAACCAGTTATTCTATTTTCCGGTTCAAAAGGCTCCCGGTGATAAAAAGACGATAAGTGCCGGCCCACATCCTTAGGCGATGAAAGATTTTTATCCAGGGAGCCAATGATAACTACCGGGAACTCTAATCCCTTGGCCTGATGAATTGTCATCACCTGAACATAACCCTTGGGAAATGGCTGGTCCGGATCTTCGTACTCATTGATACCGCCGATATAAAGCAACCGCAGAAAGCTGTTAAAAAAATGTAAGCGGAGAAAGTCCCGGTTTCGGTGTGAAACAACAGTGTAATGGTAGTAGTTCTGGAAGGTATTTAGTAGTTGAGAGAAGATGGCCAGGTTGCGTGCCCTGTTTTCATTTCTTACCATTAAAACAAAAGGCTCATATGCTAAAAAATGATAAAAGTAGTCTGCAAGCCTTCGGTCGAGGGTTTCACCTTCTTTCAGTTCTCGAATTTCCGTTTCAAATCTCTGGAGACTTAGAGATAGAGGATGGGGAGATTCAAAATTTCGACCAAGCTCGATAAGGCAATCATCAACATAGTCAGCAAGTTCGTTAAGACTTTTCCCCATCACCTCCCCTCGCTTATCGCCGTAGTATCCAAGCAGGATCGCAAAACAGGCGACCATGTATTTAATCTCTTCGTTCTCAAAATAGCCCCGGGCACGGGGGCAGAAGGCAGGGATGCCTCTATCTTCAAGTGCTCTGATATAATGTCCACTGTGTTCCGACCTTACGCTGTGTAGAAACAAGGCCACCTGGCTGAAATCTTCTATGACCCGGTTCTCTTTTAGAAAATGAACGAGGTCTGCAAACCGACCTCCCTCATCATCTTTCGTTACACCCCAGATAGAAAAAATAGCGGGGTAATCAGGGAACTTTCCTTCAGGGTCAGGAATGATCTCTTTGTCGTATCGAAATTGATGGCCAGAGCCATGATCACTCCAGTCGTAACTCATCATGAATTTGTTATATGCATTAATGATCTTTTCATGGGATCTGTAGTTTATGGTCAATTTATTGATTCCACAGGAAGGGAAGTGCTTTGGAAATTCGAGAATGTTTCTAACCGTGGCCCCTCGGAATCGGTAAATGCTCTGATCCTCGTCTCCTACTACGCATATACTGTTCTGCGGACTGGCCAGAAGCAGAAGGAGTTGTTCCTGAACATAATTGGTGTCCTGATATTCATCCACCATCACATATTTAATTTTTGCCCTGATTCTTTCACCTGCTCCTGGCTCTTGAAGAAGTTGGTAACAGAGCTTTTGCTGGTGAGCAAAATCGATGCAATTCTTCTCAAAAAGTGTCTGCTCATAAGCCTGATAGGCCCATCCGATTGCTTTAACAAAGGGGCCGTAGGCTTCTAAGAGCTCATTTGAGTCAACTAACTCATCTGTGATCTTATCGAAATAGTTACGTACTCCCTCAATGGCAGTCCAGCGTGTTGTCCAGCGGGTGAGATATTTCCCATCAATTTCCGGCCCAATTATCCTATCAAAATTGTTGAAAAGAAAGAGAAGTTGAGTCAGCTCATCAAGAACCTCATAGTTATTTCCAAGTGGGGTGAGATGCCTGTATATCATCAGAAAGTCATTGCAAATGCCATGAATGGTTCCTATCAGAAGATCTGAAAGGTCTCTGGTGTAGTTCAGTTTTTTTGCTGCTGCTGATATTCTATCCCGCAATTCAAAGGCAGCCTTCTCCGTAAAAGTGCAGATTAGCATCTCCCGTGGTTCGGCAAGATTCTGGATAAGAATATTAAGAGCCCTGACGACCAAAACCAGGGTTTTTCCTGAACCAGGGCCCGCAATTATCAACATGGGCCCTTCAGTATTTCCGACTGCATCTGCCTGAGAGGAATTCAGATCAGGAAATGCAAATAGTATTTGGTCAGAAACACCCATTAAAGCAGGCCTTTCGCCCGAAAGCTAAAAACCTCGTCTTTTGAGACTATGAGATGGTCGAAAACCGAAATGTTCAATGTTTTGGCAGCGAGAACTATTGCCCGTGTCAGGGTCTTATCATGATCCGATGGATTAGTATTTCCTTCTGGATGGTTGTGGGCAAAAACTAAAATGGATGCCTTCTTCTTCAGTGCCGATTCCATGACTCTTCTTGGATAGACAGCCGCTCGATCTATAGTGCCTTCGGTTAAAGTTTCGAGATCGATCACCCTGAATCGACTGTTTAAATATATGACTTTAAAGACCTCGTTGGTTTGGGCTCCAAGGGCGGCTTTACAGTAGTCATATAAGACATGATGATCTTCTAAGGAAA
>CAZPCG010000325.1:0-3382 GCA_964584875.1 uncultured Spirochaetota bacterium | reverse complement strand
CGGCTTCATCCTTGATGAACTTCATCATCCTGCGTGCGAGGTCCCTTGCCTCCTCGGAATTGTAGGGAATTTCAAGCATGATGAGCATATCGGCAAAGCCCATCACGCCGAGGCCGATTTTCCTGTTGCCGCGGGCAAGCCCCTCTATCTCTGTGAGGGGGAACTTGCTCATGTCAACAACATTATCAAGAAAGTGAATTGCCTCATGCACGGTTTCCTTAAGTGCCTCCCAGTCGATGGCGCCCCTGGTAACAAAGCTCTTAAGGTTGATCGAGCCGAGGTTGCACGCTTCAAAGGGGAGCAGCGGCTGTTCGCCGCACGGGTTTGTTGCCTCTATTCTGTCAAGCGCAGGCGTTGGGTTGTGGCGGTTGATCTCGTCGATAAAAATTATGCCCGGGTCGCCGTATTTCCACGCGCCCTCTGCGATGAGGTCGAAAACCTTCCTCGCTTTCAGTGTGCCGGTAACGTTCTTCGTGCGGGGGTTTATGAGCTCATAGTCGTCATCTGTGAGAACCGCGTTCATGAAGTCATCGCTCAGTGCAACGGAAATATTGAAATTATTTAGTAGGTGCTGTTCAGACTTTGAAGCGATGAAATCAAGGATGTCAGGGTGGTGCACGCTCAGGATTCCCATGTTCGCGCCCCTCCTCGTGCCCCCCTGCACTATTGTCTCGGTCGCGGTGTCGAAAATCCTCATAAATGAAACAGGGCCGCTCGATATGCCCCTGGTGGTTTTAACTACGTCATTCCTCGGCCTGAGCCTTGAGAATGAAAATCCTGTTCCTCCGCCGCTCTTGTGGATGAGGGCCGTGTACTTCACAGCGTCGAAGATGCTTTCGATGGAATCCTCTACGGGCAGAACGAAGCAGGCTGAGAGTTGCTGGAGCTCCCTGCCAGCGTTCATCAGGGTAGGGGAGTTGGGCATGAAGCGGAGGGAGGTCATGAGATCGTAGAACTTCTCTGCCGTTACGCTGGTAGAAGCGCTTTTATCGTACAGCCTGTCAGCTTCAGCGATATTATTCGCAACCCGCTCGAACATCTCCTCAGGTTTTTCGGTCGGGTTGCCTTTATTGTCCTTTTTCAGGTATCTTCGTTTCAATACAGTAAGAGCGTTCTCGCTCAGCTCAAGCTTGGGTTTCTTTCCCGCTGCAGCCATGTGAAAATACCTCGCTTTATATCCCGCTAACTAAAGAACCGGCTTCTCCTAGTAATAATAATACAGGAATCAGGAGCAGCATATATATAATACAACGAAAGAGCTGTTTCATCCACGATATTTCCGGAGCATAACTATTTTCTTTACAAATTCTCTTTTATGCAGTTACAATCCTTGTGCGGTGTGCGGGGATTCCGATGTAATTCGATTGCTCATGAGGTTAAAATCCCATGCGTGGTGGAATTTGATATGATCCTTCAGGATTCAGCTCTTAAAAAGACCGTCAAAACTGTTGTCATTCTTCTTTCCATCACGGTACTCTACACCCTTTACAGGTACCAGGGAAGCTCGGGGTTCTTTCTCTTCCAATTGAGTCGATCGGAAGTCTTCGCAATTACACAGGCCAGGTCCATATACTACCAGTGGGTCATGGCCTTTGTGCTGCTGGGATGCATTCCCACTCTTATCGTAAAGGTTGGTTTTCGAGAGCCCCTGAGACTGTACGGGATTTCCCTGCCCAAGCCTCTCTCTTCATTCTTCATCACGGTGCTCGGCATTGCCATCGCGACCCCAATCGTTTATTTCGGCGCGAAAAGGCCAGAATTCAGCTCGATGTATCCTCTGGCTAAAAATGCCGGCGACGCTCCACTTCTCTTTTTTAAGAGCAGTCTATTCTATTTTTTGTACTACACCGGTTACGAATTCTGCTTCAGAGGGTTTCTCTTCATGGGGATCAGGGAGGATGTGGGAGACGCGCAGGCCCTTGCAGTGTCATTAGTTGCAACCGTGCTTCTCCACGTCACCCAGCCTCAGTCGGAGACGGTGATGGCGATCGTCGTTGGCATAGCCTTCCCCCTCGTAGTGCGGAAGCTTGGAACCCTCTGGCCCGTCATCCTGATCCATGCTTACGCCGGAATATCCCTCGACTACTGGTGCATCATAAACAGGGGCGGATTTGGCGCTTGAGCAGTTAAATCATTCCACAATCGATTTTTTTGAAATTCCGCAAATTCCGCCAAATTCCGCCATGAAAACCCATTCATGTTAATTTTTCATTGACATGATTTAAAGAATATGTCAAAATTAACCACTACGGTGGTTACTATGGATCCAAGGATAATCAATGGCTTGAGGCAGCTTGGTTTTAACATCTATGAGGCAAAAGTGTATGTGGAGATGTTGAAACAAACGAAGCCTCTCACAGCCTATGAGATCGGGAAGCTCTCGGGTGTGCCGCGGTCAAAAGTGTACGAGGTAGTAGACAGGCTTTACCAGAAGCAGATTATCGTACAGATGGATGACAATCCAAAGAAGTATCTTCCTGTCGATCCGGAGGAGGTATTTGCGAACATGGAAAACTCCTTCACCACGTGCATGAGCTTCCTGAAAAAGGAGCTTAGTAGCCTTGAGAGGGGTGAAACGATTGATTACATATTCAATATTTTCGGAAAAGATACAATCATCCAGAGGGCCAGGAACATGATACGCTCAGCTCTTTCAAGCGTTCTCATAGCGGTAGACGGTGCAATGCTGAAGGTCCTCAACAGCGAGCTTAAGGCTGCCGAGGGGAGGGGTTTGGAGCTGAACATCGTCTACTACGGGGACAGGGATGGTGTCGATTTTCCGAATACCTACAGCCATAAACTTATGCTGCCTGACATCCAGAACTACACCTACATCCTTCTCGATATTGATTTCAAAGAGGTGCTTGCAGGAACAATGTCGCTTAAAACAAATGATGGGCATGGTTTCTGGACTAAGAGCGTGTATTTGAGCAATATCATGCAGGACAACATCGTCCACGAGATATCCCTCGGTATACTCGAGGAGAAGCTCGGGCTTGAGCGCATCAATGATCTGACCCGGCGCATTCCTGACAGGATCTGGGACAAAGCGATGCTGAGGTTCAATGGTACATTCCACCTGCATTAGATGACGGTGAAAAGGCCTCTACTCCAGCCGCCTGCAATAGAAGGGTACGAAACGCAGCGGAGATGCAAAGTACTTTCAAAGATTACGCGAGGGTGAAAACAAGGGATGGGAGATTGAAAGATTGAAGGTTCACTTGATCATATATCTACCTGATATAGGGGTGCGCTGTGATAGCCGACAAGGGGATAGTTCCTGTCAGGGGAGGACAACTGAAGGTTCTGGACAGTGAGCAGGTGAAAGCTTTGCACCAGGCAACCGCAGAGGTACTTGAAGAGGTGGGGATAAGGGTACTTC
>CAZPCG010000324.1:0-3382 GCA_964584875.1 uncultured Spirochaetota bacterium | reverse complement strand
TCAAGCCCTTCGGCTGTATGCCTTCGACCCAGAGCGACGGGGTTCAGACAAAGGTCTCAAGCGACCTTCACTCAGGTCTTTTCGTATCGGTTGAAACTACAGGAGACGCTGAGGTGAACATGAAGAGTAGAATACTGATGAAGCTGCAGGAGGCAAAGCAGAGGGCCGAAGAGGAGTACCACAGGGTACAGGAAGCCTTTCGCCTTGACAGTGCATCTGTCCAAAAGCTCTGCTCCCAGAGACCCCGGATGAGGAGGGCATCAACCCGCCTCCCCTCAAGGTACTGCTCAACCGCCGCAAACGCCCTCCACCTGCTTGCGAAACGCTCAAGAGTTATAAAGCCCCTGGCCTTCATCCATGCATTAAGGCCTTGAGGTCAACCCTGAATAATAAAATAAACGTTCAAACTTTCTTTCCCTTGAGGTAGATGATAGGGGAGGGTGTAAGATTTAGTACACATCAAGAACTTTGTTTCTGTAAGAGCCCCCTAAGGTCTGCACCCTCATCCTGAAACACCTCAGGCGGCAGTGGGACCCCAGCCTTCAATAGCTCGCTCACCACGATAATCTCCCCGGTTCTCCCCATGCAGGCTGCAGCCCGAAGCTGGGGTTTAGCCTGTTGCTCCGAAGCGACCGTGTAGTAGCCGGCAAGAAAGTTCTCACTTTCCACACTGCCACGGTAGGCGATCCTGTCATAGCCCTTGGTATATCCCACGTACTTTAAGACCTTATCGTACTGCTTCGTCCAGAAGAAGGGCACCTCTATGTAAGGCTCTACAGAGCCGAGCATTGAACGTGCCGCATGCTGCCCCTGCCGCAGGGCTTCTACCCAGTGCTCAATCCTCCTCCGCTCTCCTGAAAGATGATCAGGAACCGATGCGATGTCGCCTGCAGCAAAGATATTTTCATCTCTGGTTTTCAGGGTTTCATCAACAACAACTGCGTTATCATCAAGGAGACCGGTATCGGAGATGCAGGTAACCGCAGGCACAACACCAATTCCTGCAATGATAACATCAGCGGCAACCTTCTTCCTGCTTGATAGAACAACCTCCCGCACCCTGCCATCACCCCTGATCCTCTCAGGGGTTACTCCCAGATGAAACCGTATGCCTCTGGAGAGATGAACCTGCCGGATCAGCTCACCGATTTCAGGCCCGAAAACCCTCGCCATGGGCACGCTTTCGGGCGCTACAACGTGCACATTGAGATTCCACGCCCTGAGTGAGGATGCGACCTCCAGGCCGATGAAGCTCGACCCCATGATGACAACATTCTCGGCGCTGTCGAGGGCAGAAATGATGGCATTGGCATCCGAAAAGCTTCGAAGGAGGAAAAAATTCTTCAGGTCATGTCCGGGGATGTCCGGCGTCCTGGGGATTGCGCCTGTAGCAAGAAGCAGCTTATCATACTCGAGGTACAAACCCCCTGCAAAGTGCAGGGCTCGGTTTTTCCTGTCAACTGCGATGAGATGGTAGTTCGTCTTAAGCTCAATACCCATCTCCCGGTAGAACTCAGGACCTTTGAGGGGCATCCACCTGGCTTCAACCTCACCCGAGAGGTAATCCTTGGAAAGGTTGGGCCTGTCGTATGGGGCGTCCGACTCGGCGGTGGCAAGGACCACCCTCCCTTCAAACCCGGCCTTCCGGAGCGTCATCGCAGCGGCAAAACCGGCCGCACCACCTCCAACGATGACGAATATCCCCTTGTCCGGTTTGATGGAGACTGAAAAGGGAGGAGTGTCAGTCTTTCTGATATAAACCTTTCCCTTTTTAATCTTAACCTCGTATGAGGCAAGATCGTCCAGAGCCGGCGGCAAGACCATGCTCCCGCTGGTTATATCGAAGCGGGCATTATGCCAGGGACAGGTCAGTATGTGATCGATCAGTACACCTTCATTCAGAGGAGCCCCGTAGTGAGGACACCTGGCACCTGAGGCTTGAATGGCATCCCCCAGGCGCGTCAGTAGAACCGCCCTCTTTCCCACTTTGACGCTGAGGGGTACCCCCTCCTTCACATCGGCAGCAATCGCTGCCTCTTCCCATGCTGTTTCATCCATAAATTAAACCTCCATTTCTTCACCTTATGGACCACTTTTGGACCATGCAAGCTGATCCGCCCTTTCCATCGTTTACGAGCTCTTCAGAAAAAAAACAGCCCCGTAGTCTAATGGTCCTACACTTCGACGACAATTGGGAGTATAACCGGATGGCGCGATGTCTTCTCCATGAAAAAATCTCTCATGGCATCTCTCACGGTCGATCTCAGCAAGGAAGGCTCCATTCTGCCCGAATGAAAGCAGTCCCTGACAACATTAAAGGCGACATCCTTCGCCTTCGTGATAATCTCTTCCTCATCCAGATTCGAGATGAACCCTTTTGAAAGAATTTCCGGCTGAACAAGCCCCTTCTCATCCAGTGATATCGGTATCACCACAATTACAATGCCATCCTCAGAAAGATTGTGCCTGTCCCGCAGAACGCCGCTTTCGAGGTCCCAGATGTGCTTCCCACCGATGAACCTGTGCCCCACCTTCACCTTACCGGACACAGCACAGCCATCCCTGCTGATTTGCACAACATCGCCATCTTCAGCAACGATTATGTTCCTCTCATCTATTCCCATATCCTTTGCAAGATTCGCATGATGGATAAGATGGCGGAACTCGCCATGCAACGGAAGGAAGTATTTCGGCCTCGTCATCGCGATGAGCAGTTTCAACTCCTCCCGGGAGGCGTGGCCAGAAACATGGAGCTCCTCAAATCCTTCATAGTAAACCAGCGCACCCTGCCGGAAGAGACTGTTCACTATCCTTGAGACGGTCTTCTCATTGCCGGGTATGATAGATGAGGAGAATATAACCGTATCCCCCTCCTCTATCTCAAGAAGTTTGTGCCTGCCTGCTGCAATCCTCGAGAGAACGGACATCGGCTCGCCCTGGGAGCCCGTTGTGAGAATTACAATGCTCTTGTTTCTATAACTCTCTAAGGATTCCGGCGGTATGATAGCGCTTTTATCGAAACGCAGGTAGCCAAGCTCTTCCGCCATGGTAATATTCTTATCCATACTCCTCCCAAGAATCGCTATCTTCCTCCCCGCCCGCCCGCAGATGTCGAATATCTGCTGGATGCGATGTATGTTCGACGCAAAGGTTACCACAATCACCCTCCTCCGGGCCGAATCGATTGCGTCGAATAGCCGCCTGTTCAGCTCTCGCTCTGAGGGCGTATATCCATGGAGCTCAGCATTGGTCGAGTCTGACATGAGGAGGAATACACCCTTTTCTCCAAACTCTGCAAGCTTATAAAAATCGAAGTAGTGATCGCAGACCGGCTGGTAGTCGAATTTGAAATCCCCTGAATGCAGTATGATACCGATGGGTG
>CAZPCG010000323.1:0-3391 GCA_964584875.1 uncultured Spirochaetota bacterium | reverse complement strand
ATTTTAATATTATTCTTGGATTTTAAAAGCAGCGCAACACAAAAGCAGGAGGTGAAGATGAAGATCACACGGAGGGAATTCTTAAAAAGAAGTGCGGCGGTGGGTGCAGCAGCAGGTGCAACTGTTGCTCTTGGCAAACCGAGGCTCAGAGCATTCGCCCAGGAAGGAAGGACAATCGGTGGAACCGAGCCGGGCATCTGGAAACCCACCACCTGCCAGGGGTGCACTACCTGGTGCCCCGTTGAGGTATTTGTCCAGGATGGAAGGGCGGTTAAGGTACGGGGCAACCGCTACTCCAAACAGAACGACGGCTACATCTGTCCGAAGGGGCACATCTCGCTCCAGCAGGTCTATGACCCGGACAGGGTGAAAGTCCCCATGAAGCGGACGAACCCGAAGAAGGGTAAAGGAATGGATCCGAAATTTATCCCCATTTCCTGGGACGAGGCTCTGGGCACCATCGCGGACAGACTTATCGAGCTCCGGAGAGCAGGTGAGCCCCACAAGTTCATGCTTATGCGCGGAAGGTACACCTACATGAGAGATACCATCTATGACGTCCTTCCGAAGATATTCGGTTCTCCAAACTCCATATCCCACAGCGCCATATGTGCCGAGGCGGAAAAATTCGGCACTTACTACACCGAAGGTTACTGGGATTACCGCGACTACGATCTCAGCAAAAGCGGGTATGTGCTCATATGGGGAAGCGATCCCCTCAGCAGCAACAGGATGATCCCTGCGACAATTCGTAGATTTGGTGACCTCCTGGACCGCGCTACCGTCGCCGTGGTGGACCCGAGGCTCAGCTCCTCTGCAGCTAAGGCGCAGGAGTGGCTGCCAGTAAAGCCGGGTGAGGATGGCGCCCTTGCCATTGCGATTGCACATGTCATTCTCACGAATGGACTGTGGAGCAGGGAGTTCGTAGGTGATTTCAAAGATGGAAAGAATATGTTCATTGCAGGCAGAACTGTCGATGAGGCTTCATTTGAAGAGAAATACACCTACGGCCTTGTGAAATGGTGGAACCTGGAGGTCAAGGACATGACAGCCCACCGTGCCGAAAAAATTGCCCTCATACCACAAGAGAAGATCCTGAGGGTTGCAACCGGGCTTGGAGAGGCAGCCCCTTACGCGATAGTCTGGCTCGGTCCAGGGGCGGCCATGCAGGTGAGGGGCGGCTATACCGCCATGGCTGTGCATGCGCTCAACGGTCTCCTCGGCTCTGTAGATCACGAGGGGGGTGTGCTTGCCGCCTCAAAAATTCCGGTCAACAAAATCCCAGATTACGATGGATACCAGGATGAGATGGCAAAGAAGCACTCGAAGATGGAGAAAATCGACCATAGGGGATACAAGGAGTTTCCTTCCCTGAGCGAGGGGAAGCCCGGTGGAGGGGTTGTGACCAACAATGTCGCCAACGCCATTTTGAGTGAGAAACCCTATGATATAAAGGTGGCGATAGGATACATGAACAACTTCGTTTTTTCATGCACCGGCGCCTCACGCTGGGAGAAGGCAATGGAAAAGATACCCTTCTTCGCCCACATAACCACACATGCGTCTGAAACGACGCAATATGCCGATATCGTACTGCCAGCGGCAATAACCATGTTCGAAAAGCTCGGCTACGTTAAAACCAAGGCGAACAGGTATGCAACCGCCACCCTGATACAGCCGGTCATTGAGCCCCTCTGGGATGTTAAGATGGACGAGACGGAAATCCCATGGCTGATAGCTGAAAAGCTGAAGGAACGGGGATTCCCAAACCTGTACGATTACTATAGAAATGAGTTCAGGGACCCGGAAACCGGCAGACAGCCTGCAAACGGCCTTGAGTTTACCGAGATTTCACTGAAGATCCAGACAGCTCCCCTCTGGGATGGCAAAGAGGATGTTGGGGGTGACAAAATCAATGGGTGGGAAGAGCTCAAAAGGCGGGGCATGTGGAACTCTCCACCATATAAGTACAAGAAGAGGTGGGGCGATTTTAAAACCATGACCCATAAGTTCGAGTTTTACAGCGAAACGCTCAAAGAGGCGCTCCAGAAACATGCCGAAAGACACAAGACCTCGGTTGACGACATCCTTCAAACCTGTAAATACGAGGCGCGGGGAGAAAAAGCCTTCATCCCGCATTACGAGACTCCCTTCAGGCACGGAAACCTAAGCGAATACCCGTTCACCTTCGTCGATTACAAGTCGAAGCTGAACAGGGAGGGGAGAAGCCAGAACTGCACCTGGTACTACACGTTCAAGAAAGTCGATGTGGGGGACAAAAGCTGGGAAGATGTCCTGCAGATAAACCCCGTTGATGCAGCAAAACTCGGCATAGGGGATGGAGACAGGATCAGGGTCAGCTCCGTTCAGGATAGCATTGTGGTAAACGCAAAGCTCTGGGAGGGGGTCAGGCCCGGTACTGTTGCAAAATCATACGGCCAGGGTCACTGGGCATATGGGAAGATCGCCTCCGATTACCTGAACGCCCTGCCGAGGGGCGGGAACAACAACCTTCTGATGCCGGAGGACTACGAACGCTTGAGTGGGAGCACAGTGAGGAACGGAGGTTTCACCGGGGTGAGGATTGAAAAGGCTTAAAGTTAAACATTGATGGAGGAGGGTATAATGCCAAAGTATGGAATGGTTATAGACCTTCAGAAGTGCGTTGGATGCGGCGCCTGCGCACTGGCCTGCAAAACTGAGAACAACACACCCAATAGTTCCAATGGGCAGACCTTCAACTGGGCAGATTATATCATTGAGGTAAGCGGTACTTTCCCCAACGTGACTTATACGAACAGGCCTGTGCTCTGCAACCACTGTTCCAATCCGGCATGTGTGCCAGTATGCCCGGTAACACCCAAGGCCATATTCAAGCTCGATAATGGAATAACGATGCACAACAACGAGAGGTGCATCGGGTGCCGCCGCTGTCAGGAGGCTTGCCCCTACAGCGCCTGGGACGTCATCGAGGAAGATGCGCAGTACAGCGTTATCAGCTTCAATAACTTCGTCGATGAGCCACACCGCTTCTATAAAGATCCTGCAGAGATAATTGCTGGCGGAACATCTTCCGGAGCTGAGGTCTCCCGAAGGGCAGGGGCTACTCCCCCCCACCGCACCATATACAGCCATCCAGACTACAGTGACGTGAGGCGAAAAGGGATCGTGGAGAAGTGCATATTCTGCGAGCACAGGCTAAGCAGGGGTGAATTACCCTACTGCGTTGAAGCCTGCCCAGCAGGTGCCAGAACCTTCGGAGACCTGGAGGACAAAAACAGCGAAATAAGAAAATTGCTGGATAACTACGACTGGGAAGTTCTGAAACCGGAGGCAGGAACAAAGCCGAATGTTTATTACATAAGAAGCTTCAAGATTACGGGGCGCAGGG
>CAZPCG010000322.1:0-3414 GCA_964584875.1 uncultured Spirochaetota bacterium | reverse complement strand
GATGAAGGATACGATCTGGGGGATGTGCTGTGTCGGCCTCGGGTCGGCATCAGGCGCGAGAATGTTCAGCCTCGCAAAATCCTCACGGTATATCTTGATGAACTTCTCGGTCAGCTCCTCGACCGGGATGTTCTCCCTGCGGGCCCGGTCGATCGTTTTATCGTCGATATCGGTCCAGTTCCGCACGAAGTTGACTTTACAACCGCTGTAAAGGAGGTAGCGCCTGAGCAGGTCGAAGACGATCGCCGACCTCCCGTGCCCCAGGTGCCCGTAGTCGTAAACCGTCGGCCCGCACAGGTATATACCGACCTCCCTTTCTCTCAGGGGCACAAATTCGACCTTCTCCTTCTTCCACGAATCGTATATGTGCATGACCGCCTGCTCTACTCACCCCCCCGAAGTATTGACTGAAGCAACCGGCAGAGGTATATTTTGTGCGTTTTTACAGGTTGTTCAAAAATAATACCCTTTGCCTGTAAAGTACAGAAGCGCTCACAGGAACCTGAAGACCCTAAAAACAGGGAGATGAACGTTGCAGAACATCATCATTCAATACGCAAAAGACATGTGTGCCGGCAGGCTTGCACGCGGCCTGGACCACCTCAACAGGGTATACCACCTTGCCAAACAGCTCGCAGACCAATACGATGATGAGGTGCTCTATGCCGCCACGTATCTTCACGACATCATACTGACCGAGCCCCACCAGCTTCTATCTGCGGAGAAGGCTGAAGCAGTGCTCCACGAAGTGGGATTTGAGCCTGAAAAGATAGCCCTCGTGAAGGAGGCAATCCTCAACCACATACCTGAGGGGAACCCCTCATTCACCGAGGCGAAGATGCTCCACGACGCCGATATCCTGGACTCCCTCGGCATGAGCGGCTTCACCAGGCTTGCCATTGGCGCCTTCTTCTGGAAGGGCGCAAAGTCCCTCAACGATGTTTTGAAGCTCGTCAGGGAGTACAAGGAGAGGGCGGCCTCCCATCTTACCCTTGAGAGGAGCAGGGATATCGCAGGGGAGAGAATCGCATTCATGGAAAGGGCCCTGGATCAACTGGAGCTTGAGATATCTATCGTACAGGTATCCCGGGAATAGCCGACCCTGCTGTCCGAGGCAGCACCGTTTCAGAACAGTTCATTATAATTCTGTTCCGTAGAGATAATACGCTAAAGATTGCCCACTGAGGCATGTCACTGGAGACAGTAAGCTATTTGAGTTTATGGAGGAAAGATAGGAAGGTTTTGAGATCATTACGAACCATAGGCCGTAGGGCCATAAACTTCTTCTGTAGAAATTCAAGCTTGTCCCAATCGTAACCAAGTTCGAAGTAGTAACGTTTGAAGTGCCGGAACTTCAAAAACTCCGTAAGAATACTATAACTCTCATCGGAAATCGCTGCTACGCGTATATCATCGATATTGAGGGTCATTTTTTCAAGAAGGTCCTGATGCCATCGGTCCTGTAACAGGTCAATGTCCGATATTTCAGAGAAGTGTTCTTCATCACGAAGAGATCCTCCCTGGAACGTACATCACTACATCACCTTGGTCGTCGTACTCTTCCAGCGCTTTGCTAAATGTTTCATCTCCTCAACATGTTTAGGCCAATCGTGTAAAGTTTCTGGGTCAAAATCAGCTCCATTTGACCAGACTAGCGTGTGAATTTCGGGATCAATCTCAACTTGATCGAACAACTTTTCGTCTTGAAGAAGCCCGTAAAGCGTACCTTCTAAAACCGGGCGGAAGTCGATGTTTTGTACTGTTCCATCATCGAATTCCACCCGCAAGGTAAATGGACCGATTTTATCAAATCGAATAACACGGTAAACTGCGTGATTCATTGCTTACCTCCTCCTCTTACCTGAGCGGTGCAATCCTGTAAGGTATCCTGCCGGATTGTAACCGGGCCCAGTTCTCAAGAAGCTCTGCCCTATGTAATTCTGCCCAGGCTTCCACAAGACGCAGTTGAGTTTTCGGTAAACTCCCACCTATCATCTCAAGCTCATCAACGCTATAAACAGCGACGTCGTTCTGATAATAAGCATGAAAATGAGGGCGGTGATGGGGAGTGTCCGGCTCAACAAACATTCGAATTATTATTCCGAAAAATCGCGATATCTCTGGCAAGAACTTGCTCCGGAACTGGGAGTAAACAGGAGTTTGTTCACAAAAATGATGCTTAAGATGTTCAGGGAATTGTATTGGATATGATCTCGCCAAGGGACCTTCCGACTTCGGTAAGCGCATTGAGCCTTGCTGCCTCCCGCGAGCTGCCGGTTCCGCTCCTCTGCACCTGCCAGGTCCTCAGAACCTCTGCGGTATTGCGGTCGTATAACGTGGCCTGACCTACCGCTCTGGCCGTCTGGAATCCTGAAACGGTGTCGTACTCAACGATCTGCACCCCGCCGAAGAGAATGCGCTCAACCCCTCTTCCCGCACTCTCCGCAAGCCTCACAAAAACCTCACTCTCCGGCTTCCCGTGAATAACCCCCGGACTGAGGTCGAGAACCTTTATTGAAAATCTCTTCGCATAAAGTATGTCATATATAACAGGGGCCGTAACAGGTTTCGGCAGAGGCTGGTTGTTTTCATCGAGCTGAATGAAGTACACGGCCGTTCTGATGCTTTTCGCAAACGTATCGGAACGGAAGAGGAAGGTAACCCTCTTTGTTGAAAGAACGTCCTGCAGCGACTCAAGGCTGTCACGGTACTGGGAAGGAGCCGAACCGAACTGGCTCAGGGAAGCTTTCAAATCGATCCCTGCATCCACCCTGTTTGTATCGCTCACCTCATGGACCATATCGATCCGCAAGCTGGCCCTGCCCTCCCTGTCGGTGACAAGGTTCCAAACTTCGATCTTGTACCCGATTGTTTTTATCTTTGGCACCTTGTAGGAAAAGCTTATCGGCACGTTAGGTACAGGGATTTCCTCCCCACCCGCACCACGGTAAAAGACCTCGAGCACCAGCGGTTGGGGGAGAGGCTTCCCCACAAACCCAACCTGCTCCTCCCCTCGCTTCCTCAACCCTAACTTCATCAAAAGCTCGGCAGCCCTGAGAATGTTCCGGTCGAAGAACACTGCGCCGTCTTCGATCTTCAATGCCACCGCAGAGGCGCTGATGTGGGCGAAAACGGCATCCATTATGAGATTATCTGTGAGATACCTCAGGGCAGCTTCCTCAAATCTCTGCACCTCCCCGTACTTCAGCCTGAGGATCTCTGCAAGACGCCCCTGCTCACGTTTGATTTCCTCCCTGCCATACTTCACCAGCACCCATACCCTGAAGAAGGAGCTGCCGTCGGGTCTCTCGTACTGCTCATAGTATATCTCCTTCAGCTCGGCGTCCTGGAGCTGAGCTTTCCCCTTCGTGAACAACTCAGCCTGCAGAGTCGTCTGGTACTGCTCTGCGTAGT
>CAZPCG010000321.1:0-3419 GCA_964584875.1 uncultured Spirochaetota bacterium | reverse complement strand
CTCGATGAGTTCAAGGTAGTGTTTCAGGCTCTTCATTTCCGCACTCCATAAAAATACCTGTAGCTGTCACTTCCCCTTTATTAGCAGCCCCATCTGGTGCCTGAAGCTTTCGATCGCAAGCTCCACAAGCCTTTCCATGAGCTGCTGATTGGATACACCGCTAGCCTCCCACAGCTTGGGATACATGCTGATATTGGTGAACCCCGGTATGGTGTTTATCTCGCTGACCAGGGCTTCCCCGTTCTTCCGGAGGAAGAAATCGACCCTCGCCATCCCCTCACTGCACAGCACCCCGAAGGCCTGGGCGGCAAGTTCCTGAACCCTCCTGCAAATCGGCGCTTCAAGGGGGGCCGGGATGATAAGCTCGGCTCCATTTTTGTCCACGTACTTTGCGTCATAAGTGTAGAATTCATGGGTAGGCCTGATCTCTCCCGGCACGGAGGCGAGGGGATTTTCTCTGCTTCCCAGAACCGAGCACTCGATCTCCCTCCCTTCGATGTACTCCTCGAAGAGAATCTTGAGGTCGTACCCGAAGGCCTGGCTTACCGCCTTTTCTAACTCCGATCTCTCCCTGACCTTTCGTATCCCGACCGAGGAGCCGAGATTGGCAGGTTTGATGAAAAATGGAAGGCCAAGTTCAGCACATACCCCATCAAAGTCTATCTGACTTGCCTGATGTCTTTCAAAAACGAGAAATCGGGGAGTCGGTATCCCGGCATCCCTTAAAAGCCTTTTTGACACATCCTTGTCCATCCCGACTGCAGAGCCGGTTACCCCTGCACCGACGCAGGGAAGGCCGTACAGCTTCGCAAAGCCCTGGATCGTCCCGTCTTCACCGTAGGGGCCGTGGAGGGAGGGAAACACCACGTCAACCCGGCCGACCGTGCTGTAATCCCGACCGTCAACAATCCTTACCTCTTCCCTGTCGCGAAGTAAAAAGACGGGCACGCTCCTGCAGGTAAGGCGCTTGGGCCCTTCACCCCCCGGAGAAATATTCCCCGGAGAAATATTCCTTGATGAAAACCTGCCTGCTGAAAGCCCAACTTCAGAAAACTCACCGAAAGAAAAAAAAGAATCCATGTCCTCGACGAGATTCCAGCCCCCCTCACGGTCGATGTATACGAGGTGTATCTCGTATTTCGCCCTGTCGAGTGAGGCAGCGATGTTCCTGGCGGAGAGGATCGAAACCTCATGCTCCACCGACCTCCCCCCGCAGAGGAGGGCGATTCTGATTCTTTGGGCCATATTCTCTCCGAAACAAATCTTCAATCCCGGGAGACACAGTTACGAAACAACTCCTCTATAGACTCCTTCCGCCGTACGAGCCTGGCTTTGCCGTCCCGAACAATCACCTCCGCAGGCCTGGGGCGGGAGTTGTAGTACGACGCCATGGAGTACCCGTAGGCGCCCGCATTGCAGATGCAAACAACATCACCTTCACGAAATAGCGGAAGCTCCCTGTCGACGATCCCCTGCTCATCCCTGGTGAAGGTATCCCCCGACTCGCAGAGGTTCCCCGCTACCGTCTGAAGCACAGGTTTGCCCCCGAGGTTTGTCGCATTGAGAATTGGGTGGTAGCTCCCGTACATGGCAGGGCGTATCAGGTGGTTGAACCCCGAGTTGATCCCGATGAAGCGGTGTTTTGAGCCCTCCTTCACCGCTGTCACCTCGGCAAGCAGAAACCCGCTCTCTGCAACGAGGTATCTTCCGGGCTCGATAACGAGCTTCAACTCTCTTCCGTACTCCCTGCAGAAGCGAGCGAAGTCCTCTCCGATTTTGCGCCCGAGCTCCCCAACGTCGATCCTCTCCTCCCCCTCCCTGTAGGGAACTCCAATCCCACCGCCGAAATCGATGAAGGTGAGATCGTCAAATGCTCTTGCCACAGCGAGCAGAATATCCATGGCCTCGATGAAGATGTCAGGCTGGAGAATACCAGAACCGATGTGCTGATGAACCCCCTTTACCCTCAGGGTGTGCTGCTTTGCCACCCGCCTGATCTCATCAACCTCTCTATACTCAATGCCGAACTTGCTGTCAGGCCCGCCCGTGATGCAGTGGTTGTGGTGCCCCGCTCCAACGTTCGGATTGATCCTCACACACACGTCTGTGCCCGGATGTCTCTGCCCGAAGAGGCGAAGCTGGGATAATGAGTCGATATTGACCGTGACATTACGGGAAATAGCGTACTCAATCTCCTCCCATGTGGCATTGTTCGCTGTCAGGAGAATCTGCGAGGGATCAAAACCGGCCCTGAGCGCCGCATAAAGCTCACCGGGGGAAACTGCATCAATTCCCATACCTTCTTCCCGGAAAATCTTCATGATCTCGATATTGGTGTTGGCCTTGCAGGCAAACTTTATCTCCTTGTTCCCATAGGATATTGCCCCAAGAAGCTCCCTGGCCCTCGTACGCATCGTATCCTCCTCGTAGACGTAGAGGGGTGTTGAAAACTCCTCGGCAAGCAGGCTCGCCGGTACCCCGCCGAGGAACAGCTCACTGTTTCGTACTTCCATGGTCATAACTCTCTAATTTCATTATTTAAAGCAGTTACACCACATGGAGGCAACTGGCAGCACGGGTTGTAGAGCTAAATGTATAGCGGATTGCATTATTTGTCTACAAAATATTCCCCCCCGGCAATCTTGCTGATCTTTTTACCATGAACCAGCGGCATCCTTGCCACCTCTAACGCCTGCCACATATAGCCAGATCCACCTCTATACCGATTATCTGTTGCCATACTTCCATTTTTTGGGTATGCTGCAGGGATGGAAACAAAGCCCGACGGTGTGAAATATAAGGCTTGTTGCGCTTCGGTTCCAGGGCTGGACGAGGGAGAGCATCCCGTACCATGGCGGAAGAGAGAAGAGAATACCCCGCACTACCGCTAATCGGGGTTGGTGCAGTGGTCTTCAGGGGAGAGGAGGTTTTGCTTGTGCGCCGGGGTAACCCGCCCCTCCCGGGAACCTGGTCGCTTCCTGGAGGCGCCCTCGATGTCAATGAGGACATGAAGAGCGCCGTGAAGCGGGAGGTCAGGGAGGAGTGCGGGATCGAGGTGAAGGTTTGCAATCTTCTCGATATCTTTGAGTACATAGCACGCGACAAAGATGGGAGGGTAAAGTACCACTACATTGTCTTTGACTTCAGGGCAGAATACAGAAGCGGAACTCTTACCCATGCCTCAGATGCGATCGAAGCCCGCTGGGTTCCACTCCCGGCTCTCGGAGATTACAGGCTCACTGAGGCTGTCCTTTCCGTGATACAGAAGGGGTTGAATATTGAAATTGATTCATCCGATTCATCCGGAAAATGAATACCTGAATGGGGATTGCTTCGTCAGTCGCCTACGGCTCCTTCCTCGTAATGACAGCTCGCTTTATCCTTACTCGATATAAAATCGTATTGGGTATGCATTAGCT
>CAZPCG010000320.1:0-3426 GCA_964584875.1 uncultured Spirochaetota bacterium | reverse complement strand
AGTTTGTAGTGCATGAGGCATTGGATACTATCCTGTCCTCCGGTTTCAGCATATCTTCATTCACACCCAGAACGATGGTCCGGTCAATCTCGTCCTTGGCAGGAACTGTGAGAATAACCTTATTTGCGCCCGCACCGAGGTGCATGGCGACCTGCTCTCGCTTCCTGAAAACACCTGTCGACTCGATGACGAGGTCCACCCCCAAACTCTTCCAGGGTAGTTTTGATGGGTCTTTTTCGCTCATGACCTTTATGCTCTTTCCGTTCACCTTCATCCCACCATCCACCACCTCGATGCTGCCATCGAATCTACCGTACACCGAGTCGTACTTTAACAGAAATGCGAGCTGATCGGCCGAAAACATATCATTAATTGCGATAATCTCAACGTCCTTCCTCTTTGCTGCAACGCGAAATACGTTCCTTCCGATCCTTCCAAATCCGTTAATGGCAACTTTCACTGACATCACAGCCCTCCCACTCGTAAAAATTTGATTGCAGAAAGTTTAACAAGATTTACTCCAATTATCAAGAAAATCTCTGCAGGCTTATGCTTTGCCTGCTACTCCGGGCTTCTCCTCTATGGCTGCCTGGGCTGCCGCAAGCCTTGCGATCGGCACCCTGAAGGGTGAGCAGCTCACATAGTTCATCCCGACCCTGTGGCAGAACTCCACTGACTTTGGTTCACCGCCGTGCTCACCGCAGATGCCGACTTTAAGGCCTTTCCTCGTCTTCCGCCCGAGCCGTATCCCCATCTCGATCAGTTGTCCGATCCCTTCCTGATCTATGGACTGGAACGGATCTTCCGTGAGGATTCCCCTGTTGATATAATCCTGCATGAAGCCGCCCACGTCGTCGCGGGAAAACCCGAATCCCATCTGAGTGAGGTCATTGGTGCCGAAGGAGAAGAACTCTGCAACTTCCGCAATCCTGTCAGCCACCAGGCATGCCCGGGGAATCTCTATCATAGTGCCGTAAAGGTAGGGAATTTTCTTCAGCCCGTACTTTTTGAGCACCTCCTGGTAGACCTTCCTTGTGATGACGGCCTGGTCGGTCAACTCCCTGACCGCGCTTACGACAGGCACCATGATCTCCGGTTCGACTTTCTTCCCCTCCTTTATGAGCTCCGCGGCGGCCTCTAAGATGGCCCGGACCTGCATCTCTGTCACCCTGGGGTATGTGATTCCCAGGCGAACTCCACGGTGCCCCATCATGGGGTTCGTTTCATGAAGTGCATCGGCGCGCTTCTTAAACTCCTCCATGCTTATCCCCAGACTCTGTGCCAGCTCGGCCTGCTGCGCTTCATTCCTCGGTACAAACTCGTGGAGTGGCGGGTCAAGAAGGCGGATCGTCACGGGGTACCCCTTCATCGCCTCCAGCGTCCCCTTTATGTCAGCCTTCACGTGTGAGAAGAGCTCCTCGAGGGCACTGTCCCTCTCCTCCTCCGTTCTTGAAAGGATCATCTTCCGGAGCTTGAAGAGCGGCTCCTCCGACCCCTTGCCATAGAACATGTGCTCTGTTCTAAAAAGCCCTATCCCTTCGGCCCCAAAGGATCGCGCTTTTTTCGCATCTTCGGGTGTGTCGGCGTTGGTCCGGACCTTCATGCGGCGGATTGAATCGCATATTTTGAGAAACTTATCAAGGAGCACGTTCTCCTCGGAGGCATCCATCATGGAGAGCTTTCCGGCGTAGACATTGCCCTTCGTTCCATTGAGTGTTATCCAGTCTCCCTCCCTGAGCGTTGTATCCGCCACGGACATTGTTTTTTTGCTGTAATTGATTTTGAGTACCGTACACCCCACGATGCAGCATTTCCCCCATCCCCTGGCCACGAGGGCAGCGTGTGAGGTCATGCCGCCGCGCGCCGTAAGGATGGCAACGGCGTGCCGCATACCCTCCACATCCTCGGGGTTCGTTTCCTCCCTGACCAGGATGACCTTTTTCCCCTCTTTTGCCCAGCTCACCACATCGGCTGCGGAAAAGACAATCATGCCTGAAGCGCCACCCGGGCCCGCTGGAAGCCCCTTCGCGAGTGGCCTGTTTACCTGCTCTTCTTTCGGATCGATGATGGGATGAAGAAGCTCATCGAGCTGCGCAGGGGTCACCCTTTTCACGGCTTCTTCCCTGGTTATAAGCTTTTCCCTTACCATGTCGACCGCCATCCTGACGGCGGCAGGGCCGTTCCGCTTCCCGATCCGGCACTGGAGCATGTAGAGCTTGCCATTTTCGATGGTAAACTCTATGTCCTGCATGTCGCGGTAGTGCTTCTCGAGTCGCTTCTGCATGTCGAAGAGCTCCCTGTATATCTTCGGCATCGCCTTTTCAAGCGTGACCAGGTCTTTGTTGTGCTCGCTTTTTGAATACTCGTTGATCGGGGCGGGCGTCCGTATGCCGGCAACGACGTCCTCCCCCTGGGCGTTGATCAGGTACTCGCCGTAGAACCTGTTCTCCCCGGTGCCGGGGTTCCTCGTGAAGCCGACCCCCGTTGCAGAATTGTTCCCCATGTTCCCGAACACCATAGCCTGGACGTTGACTGCAGTCCCCCAGCCGTCGGGGATCCCCTCAATCCTGCGGTAGCTCACCGCCCTCTTCCCGTTCCACGATGCGAAGACCGCCCCTATTCCGCCCCAGAGCTGTTTTTGCGGAGAGTCAGGGAAATCTTTCCCCAAAACCTCCCTCACCCTTTTCTTGAATCGGCTGCAGAGAACCTTTAAATCTTCCGCAGTGAGCTCGGTATCGGATTGGTACCCCTTCTGCCTCTTCATCTCGTCCATGATTCTCTCAAGCTGCTTACGAATCCCCGCTTCATCGTGCTCAGGCTCGATCCCCTGGGCTTTCTCCATGACCACATCGGAATACATCATGATGAGGCGGCGGTATGCGTCGTAAACGAACCGCTCGTTACCGGTCTGCCTGATGAGCCCCGGAATGGTATCCGCAGTGAGCCCGATGTTCAAAACTGTTTCCATCATACCGGGCATGGATCGGCGTGCGCCCGAACGAACAGAAACGAGGAGGGGGTTGTTCCTGCCGCCAAATTTCTTCCCCATCAGTTTTTCGACCCTCACCAGGGCTTTTGAGACCTGTTCCTTCAGACCCTCAGGGTACCTCCTCCTGTCTGCATAGGAGTAAGTGCAGACCTCCGTCGTGATTGAGAATCCCGGAGGCACAGGCAGGCGTAGATCAGAATGCCCTGCCATCTCTGCGAGGTTTGCACCCTTTCCTCCGAGGAGGTTCTTCATGCTCTCGTTTCCGTCTGCTTTTCCACCTCCAAAAAAGTACACGTACTTCTTCGCTGCCATAATTTCTCCCTCCACTATTTCCGTTTATGGTATTATCCGGATGAATTCTGTTCTTTTGTACCAGAATTTATTTAATAAATTTAGCTTCCTCCCCTATCCCCTCCCTCAAGGGAGGGGGCGAAGAT
>CAZPCG010000319.1:0-3430 GCA_964584875.1 uncultured Spirochaetota bacterium | reverse complement strand
ATGGCACAGGAGAGCCTTGCCGAATCACTGGTAATCCTTGACAGGCATAAGAAGCTTTTCCAGATACATATCAATGAGAACTACAAGGATGCCGACCCTGACATGATATTTGGAACCATCAACTTCTGGGAAATCCTTGAGTTTTACTATTATCTGAATAAGACAGATTACGAGGGGTGGCAGGCAATCGATATCATCGCACCGAGGGATGACCGGGTTAAATCTCTCCAGGTAGGAGTAAAATTGATGCACAGGTACAAGGCGCTTGCCGATAAGCTTATGGCCCATTCGGATGAGATAGACAGGAATATGGAGGGATATCGATTTGTTGACAACATTGAAATGATGACTGATCTGCTGTTTGGGGGAGTATAAACGATTCTTGGGCATTGAAGCGGTGGCATGCGAAGGCGGACAATCACATGAAGGGTTATTCATCCCAGGTACTGCAGTTTCCCGTGGTCTTCGAGAAGGGTGAGGGAAATACAATAACCGACGTCGACGGCAACACCTACATCGATTTTTCCTCAGGAATTTACTGCAACAGCACAGGTCACTGCCACCCCAAAGTGGTGGAAAAGACGAGGGAGTACTTGGGGAGATTGATGAACTGCCACGACTTCACAACACCCATTAAAACACTTTTCTCAGAAAAGATGGCAGGGGTTCTCCCCGGCGATCTCAACGGCATCCAGCTCTTCTGCGGAGGTATGGACATCCTGGAGGGGACGATAGATAACGAGGGTACGGGGGCCCAGGCGGCTTTTGTCATGGAGCCGATCCAGGGGTACAGTGGTTCCATAGTATACAGGGATGAGATACTGCCGAGGGTGCTTTGGATCTGCAGGAAGAGGGGGATGCTCCTCATCGTTGACGAAATTCTCACAGGCATGGGAAGAACGGGGAGGATGTTCTGCGTCGAGCACTACGACGTTGTACCCGATGTGATTGTGTTCGGGAAGGGAACAGCAGGCGGTTTCCCGCTCTGGAGAGGCATTTTGGTATTGTCGACGCTTGATGGATTTTTTTATATGTATTTTAATGTCGCTGTTAACCCGATAAACTTAAAAATTGGAGGAGGTGCACATGAGGCTGAAGTTTGAAGAGATGAGGTCTCCCGAAATTGAGGAGTTCGTTAAGAGGGAAGGAATGGTGCTTCTTCCAATAGGGGCTTGCGAGGAGCATGGAAGGCACCTTCCCATCATGACGGATACGAAAATGGCATACCAGGCAGCCCTCGATGCTGCTGAGAGGATGTCGAAAGCAATACCGGTTTCAGTGCTGCCGCCCGTCTGGTTCGGTTATTCGGTCTGGTTGCTGAAAAACTGGCCCGGCACTATAACCATAAAGCCGAAGGTTCTCATCGATCTGCTGTACGAGATATGCAGATCGCTCATCGATATGGGAATCACAAAGATACTGATCGTGAATGGACATGGTAATAACCCTGGCGCGCTCGATGTCGTTGTGCGATCAGTTGGGGATGATTTCAAGGTATTTCCCGGTGTCACAAACATATTCAACCTTTGGGACAAGGAGTTCGTTAAGAAACACAGGAAATCAAAGGAGGGCGGCATCGGCCATGCATGTGAGATAGAGACTTCGGTGATGCTCTACCTCACAGATCTTGTCGACATGTCAGTTGCCGATGCAACAGACATCATGACGTCCAATCTCAAGACCTGTCCTGTGGACTTCGCTTCAGATAGAAAAAAGAAGCTCTATCTTTCAACCTGGTTTCTTGAGGACAGCACCTACGGTGGAGCAGGGGACCCTACCCATGCAACCAAAGAGTTCGGGAAAAAGATACACGAAATGACCGTTGATGGCCTGTGCGAGGTAATAGAGGAGTTCTACGGCATTCAAAAAAAGCTCGCCACGAGAAAGCCCAGAAGGAAAAGCACGAGATTTTGATGCAAGCGCTCTAAGTTAATTTTCGTAGAATCAAAAAATCGCACTTGCGAAGATGATAGGATGGGAGTATGAGTGGGCGACCTAAGACCCACGCCGTCATTTTTCCCAGGCCTGGCAGGGCTATTGTCGATGAGGTCGAGCTCCCTGCCATGAAGAAAAAGGATGCGCTGGTTGAGATCGAATACTCCTTCATCAGCAATGGAACCGAGCGCTGGTGCTTAACCGGCAGGCTTGATATCCCGGGGCAGCCTCCCCTGGCTTTTCCCCATATTCCAGGCTATCAGGCAGCAGGGGTTGTAAAAAATGTTGGAGAGGAAGTTACCGGTATACTGCCAGGGGAAAGGGTATTCAGCCGCAACTGCCGGGCGCCGGAGGGGTTTGAAGGTTCCTGGTGGGGAGGGCATGTTGGTGTTCACGTTGCTGATCGGGGTTCTTTGATAAAGCTGCCGGAAACGGTATCGACCTTCGAGGGGTCAGGCCTTTTGCTTGCGCAGGTCGGCTACAACGGTGCAACGAGGCCACGCATCTCGCCAGGTGATGTTGCAGTGGTTATAGGGGATGGGCTCGTTGGCCAGTATGCAGGGCATGTACTGCGGCATCGGGGAGCTTACGTCATCATAGCAGGACTACAAAAAACGCGTCTCGAACTGGCCGCTAAGTTCAGTGCCGACGAGGTTTTCGACTGCTCGGGGAAGGACCTCAAGGAATACATGCTTGAAAGGTACCCTGCGGGTGTCCCTGTTGTAGTAGAAACGGCAAGCAACACCGAAACTGTGCGTCTGGCCATTGATCTTTTGGGGAGAGATGGACAGCTTGTATTGAACGGATTCTACCCTCCACCCGAGAGCTTGCTCGACTGGCACTGGCTGCGCCGGAAGGAGATAACGGTTTACTGCCCTGATTCTCGCAATCGTGCACGCCTTGAGGCCACGCTCAGGCTCATAGAGGAGGGTCATGTCAGGGTGCAGGAGCTGGTGACGCATACCGCAAGCTATGTGAAAGCACCTGATCTATACGGGATGCTGCTCGACGAATCAGCCGGCTTCCTCGGGATGGTGCTTGACTGGAGGGAATGCCAGAAATCCTAGCCCCGATTGAAATCGGGGCTCGCAATGACATGTTAAAAGATGAGAAACAACCGGGAGATTCAAGAAAGTTTGAGGAAGGGGAACTTTTATGGCACAGAAGAACTACCTGATATTCGATTTTGGTGCGAGTAACGGGAGGGCTCTCGTTGCAAGGTTCAACGGGGAGAAGTTCTTTTTTGAGGAGATACACCGCTTCGACAACAGGCCCGTGCGGGTTACCGGAACCCTTTACTGGGATGTCCTGAGGCTTTACTCGGAGCTCCAGATCGGGCTTCAGACCTCCTTTCGCGACTTCAAAGAGATATCCTCTCTCGGGATCGATACCTGGGGGGTTGATTTCGGTCTTATCGACAAGAAGGGAAAGCTTCTGGCGAATCCCCTGCACTACAGGGATGAGCGGAGAAACAGCGTGATGGAGGATGTGTTTC
>CAZPCG010000318.1:0-3437 GCA_964584875.1 uncultured Spirochaetota bacterium | reverse complement strand
GGAGTAAAACGCTTCGATCGGTTCAAAGGGCTGTATCCAGGGTTACGGTTGAAGCGGGTGGGAAAAGGCAGATACGCGGGGAGCTGTGGCCTGATAAAACATCCTGGAAAATCGGCACTGCAGGGTCAGGGGATGAGCTTTCATGCATAAAGTTCAGCGAAAAAAAGGACTTTTCTCGTTTTAACAGGTTGACCTTCGTCAACGTGATGTCTCAGGTTGCTGCCCGGAACATGGAGAGGGACAGCTCGGTCGTGGTCATCGGTGAAGAGGTTGCAAACCTCGGGGGTGGGGCGTACAGCGCGACGAGGTTTCCGCTGAAGATGTTTCCCGAGAGGATATTCAACACCCCCATATCTGAAGCAGGTTTTACGGGCATCGCCTTTGGAGCCTCCCTCTGCGGGATCAAGCCGATCGTTGAGATAATGTTTCCAGACTTTGCCCTTGTCTCCGCCGATCAGCTCTTTAATCAGATAGCGAAGTTGAAATACCTGTACGGTGGCAGGGTACCTGTTCCTCTTGTCGTCAGAACCCGTATTGCCACGGGGCTTGGGTATGGTGCTCAGCACTCATCGGACCCATGCGGATTATTTGCCATGTTTTCAGGGTGGAGAATCGTTGCCCCCTCAAATCCCTTTGATTATGTGGGGCTCTTCAACACAGCCATGGCCTCCATGGACCCGGTTCTCATCATGGAGCATCATTCCCTGTACAAGGTGAAAGGGGAGGTGCCGTTGGATGATCTGGATTATTTTATTCCCTTTGGGAAGGCCTCAATTTTTAAAAAAGGGAGGGATTTAACGGTTCTCACCTATCTGAGAGGTGTGAAGATTGTGGAAAACGTATCAGGTATTCTCCGTCAAAAGAACATTGATATCGAAGGGATTGACCTTAGAAGCCTTGATTACAACTCCATCGATTACGGGACGATCGGTGAATCGGTCAAGAAAACTGGAAGGGTGATCATCGTCGAGGAAGCGCCTGAAAGCATGGGTATAGGGGCCAGAGTTGCAGATGGAGTTCAGCTCCGTTTCTTTCAATACCTCAAATCCCGGGTGGGGCATGTTAACTCACTCGATGTTCCATTACCTGTTTCAAAGATGTTGGAAGATGAAGTTTTAATAGATGAGGAGAAGGTTATAGATGCAATTGTTAGTTTCATGAGCTGAACAGTTCCATCCTGAGCCTTGCAATTTTTTTCGTCGAAACGATAAATGCCCTCTTGACAAATTAGATATATGATATATGATGAGATAGAACTTTTACATGGTTGAAGATGCGGGCAAGGGGCTGACTCAGGGAAAGAGAAGTGGATGTTTTATCGATGTTGAGGCTTGATGGTGAAAAGGCGATTGTGACCGGCGGTGGCCAGGGTCTGGGCAAAGAGATGGCAATGGCCCTGGCAGAGGCGGGGGCGGATGTAGCGGTAATGGACATCCGGCCCGAAACTGTAGAAGAAACTGCATCGGAAATAAAAAAACTGGGTGTAGAAGCAACTGCTATAAAAGGGGATGTCAGCATAGAAGAAGATGTGAAGCAAATGGTGAAGGTGATGATGGATACTTTCGGGGGCATTGATATTCTTGTGAACAATGCCGGTATCTGCCGCTGGAAGGCTGCTGAAGATATGACCCTTGAAGAATGGAAGGAGGTTATCGACGTTAACCTTACCGGTGGCTTTTTGTGCTGCAAATGGGTTGGGCGCGAGATGATCAAAAAGAAAAAGGGAAGCATTATAAACGTATCTTCCATGTCAGGTTACATCGTGAATGTCCCTCAAAAGCAGTGCCACTACAACGCGGCGAAGGCTGGTATGCACCATTTAACCAGGTGTCTGGCTGTTGAGTGGGCGCCTTACAACATACGGGTCAATGCCATCTGCCCCGGTTACATGATGACACCTCTCCTCCAAGTCGCTGACCGTGAAATTCTTGATAAATGGGTCTCTGTAACTCCCATGAAAAGGATAGGCAACCCTTCTGAGATTAAAGGGCTCTGCGTATTTCTTGCTTCCAGTGCTTCCAGCTATATTACGGGAGCTTCTATTCTAATAGATGGAGGTTACACTCTTACATAGTTTTATCGGACAGTGTAAATTTTGCGCTCAGAAAGGAGGTGAGATATGGCTTACAGGTAAAGCTCGATGAATCACATGTGGGAATTAAAAAAACTTCTTAAAGAAAAGGAGAGTAAGAGATGAAAAGAATAACGGCTTTTCTGGTTTGCACCCTTCTAATTCTTGGCTGGGTGGCAGTCTTTGCCCAGGCGCAGGAAAAATTTGGTCTCAAAGATATTCCAAGAATAAAAGAAAAAAGGGCAATCAACACCATAGTTGAAACAGGTCAGGTCTGGGATAAGATAATGCCCTACATAGCGAAGTTTACAGAACAAACCGGCGTCAGGGTAAATGTTGAGAGGGTGGCTTCCCCTGTGGTGTATTCAAAGGAAAACGTGGAGCTGATGGCGGGGACAGGCTACTACGACGTGGCCTACGTTGAAACTGCATGGACAACCGAGTGGTCAGCCTATCTCTTTAAGTTAGAAGAGTTAGCTGCTAAGTGGGACCCTAAAGGGGTTGCGGGATTTCGTGAGGATGTAGCGTTCCACTCCCCATCGATTCTCATCTGCGGCCAGGCGTACGGCGACCAGATGGTCCTCCCCTTCTACACCTATCACATGGGTATGTTCATCCGCCAGGATGTGTTTGATGACCCCGGGGAGAAAGCTAACTTCAAGGCGAAGTTTGGCTACGCCCTGAAGCCTGCAACCACGGACCAGGAGCTTCACGACCAGGGCGAGTTTTTTACAAGGAAGAGAGGGGAGACGTTAAAAGGCAGGCCTCTGGCTCATGACATCTACGGTCTGGCCATGATGGCAGGCGCATATCAAATAAACGATGAGATAAGCTGCCGGATCTGGGGTAAGGGCTCGGATTATGTAACAGTGGTAAGGGATTCAGCCGGCAGGCTGAAGGAGTTTGTGATCACCAGGGAGAACAAGATAGCACTCAGAGAAACCCTCACAGAGTATCTGAGGGAGCTTCGATGGGCATCTCCAGGCTCCCTGACCGCTAACTTTGACTTCGTCGTTGCCCAGCAGGGTGAGGGCAGGGCGATCATCCAGCCGCACCAGTTCTCCAACTGCTTTGCATGGACCGCTGATATCCTCAAGCAGAACGTCCCGGACGGCAAACTGGGCATTTATCCTACCGTAGGGGGCCAGCCCTACACCGGTGCCTGGTCGGTTGGGGTATCCAAGGCAAGCAGGAATCCGGAAGCGGCCTACTGGCTGGTAAGATACCTTGCTTCGTTTGAAGCCCATGAAGCGGTCCAGAAAGAAGGCGGACAGCTCACCACCAGGATGGATGTTTTGAGGGACCCTGTGTGGCAGAGCTCTGCAAACCGCTACCCCTTCGGGATTCTGATGGATTACCTCCTCGA
>CAZPCG010000317.1:0-3447 GCA_964584875.1 uncultured Spirochaetota bacterium | reverse complement strand
TCTATGCACTCTTGAAGAGTTAACCCTAGAAGATATGCAAGATTGCTGGTTATGGCATCACAAGCATAAACCATACGCAGCAGGAGCTGTCCGTGTTTTAAACCAATATCTTGAACAAAAAAAGCTCCTGTCCACTCACTCCCCCAAAGCATCAAGTCAATTCTTTTCACATTTGCAGACGTATGCAGATTACCTTAGTGATGTACCTTGATACTCAAATTGATACACCACGTCTCTATCGTATGGAAAAACTCCCTCGTGCTCTACCATGGGGGACTGTTTCTGCATTTCTTAATTCCATCGATCAGGAGAATCCAATAGGGCTACGTGACTACACAATGTTCTTTTTGCTTGCCAGCTATGGTCTACGCTCCAGTGACATAGTTGCCCTAACTCTTGATGACATCAACTGGCATAAAGGAGAAATCCTGATTTCTCAGCGTAAGACAGGGAATACCTTAGTTTTACCTTTGACTGATAAGGTAGGAGCAGTCTTATTTCAGTACCTTAGAGAAGGTCGCTCTCATTTGCCATATCGCGAACTCTTCTTACGAGCCCGTGCCCATTATGGTCCTCTTAAACACACCGCTGTTTACGAAGCATTTCAAGCGTGGTCGAGACGCAGTGCCTTAGAGATTCCCTTTCAAGGCCCTCATTGTCTTCGGCACTCATATGCGATTCACTTACTTCGGCAGGGCATTTCTGTTAAGACCATTGGAGATCTCCTTGGATATCGTATTGCTGAAAGTACCTGTGTATACCTACGATTTGCCATTGAGGATTTGCGAGAGGTTGCGCTTTCTCTCCTCCGAAATTCCGTATTACGCGGTAACCAGGAGGTGCAACCATGAACTCATCCTTCTTCAGCTCAGAATTACATCCTGTCATTACTCGCTACCTAACACTCAAACAGGTATTGGGCCGGGGTTATGCTAATGAGTGTAACGTTTTGAAGCACCTGGATAGATTCCTGACAGATACAAATGCCGTGGATCTGACCTCGGAAGTATTTCTGAAATGGGTTGAAACCCAAAATCATCTTACCCCGGGGGTGCGGCGTAACAGAATGCGAATTGTACGTAACTTGTGTTTGTACCGTCGGAGGACCGAATTGACATGATTTGTTCCAGATCTTAATCTCTTTCCTTCTCCTTACCAACCTGTACAACCCTATATCATCCAATTATGTTGAGTTCAACATAAATAGATGATTTCGGCCAGGAATCTATGATACTAAGGATGGGCCTTAGTTGCTTTTTTCATAGCCACATCCCAGTTCTCCGCAAGGGTACGTAAATCCAGATAGGGTTAGAGCTTTTATCGATGTTGAGATGAACCTCGGCCAGATGATCGACGATGTAAGGCTTGCTGTTAATGGGAAAAAAGAGGTATTCTTTTACGGCCGTACCGGCGGTATGCTGCCCGATGAGGAGGAGCTCCTTGAAAAAATTCGGGAGGTGTATGGATGAAATCAGGATCGGTGAAGACTGGTTCGATTAAAAATGGGCCAGTAAAAACGGGATTGGTGAAAACCCAAACCATGAAAGCTGTATACAGTTATCCGGCATCGCTCAAGAGGGTGCCGATGCACTACTGTCCCGGCTGCGGGCATGGCATTATACACAAGCTGATCGCGCAGGAGATCGACGAGCTTGGAATCCGCGAAGATACGATAATCGTTGCTCCCGTAGGGTGTTCGGTTTTGATTTACAATTACTACAACTGCGACGGGACTGAGTCGGCCCATGGGAGGGCGCAGGCTGTTGCCACTGGCCTGAAAAGGGCACAGCCCGATAAAATAGTTGTCTGCTACCAGGGGGATGGAGACCTTGCAGCCATAGGGACTGCAGAGTCCATCCATGCTGCAAACAGGGGAGAAAACTTTACCGTGATCTTTGTGAACAATGCAATATACGGGATGACGGGCGGCCAGATGGCACCAACGACGCTTCTGGGGCAGAAGACGAGAACTTCTCCTTTCGGGAGAAGCAGAAGCAATGATGGGAATCCGCTCAGAATGTGCGAGCTCCTCACCCAGCTTGAAACGCCGGCCTACATCGAGCGGGTTTCCGTTCACGATGTAAAGCATATCCTGAAGGCAAAAAAGGCTATCAAGAAGGGCCTGCAGTACCAGATAGATGAAAAGGGATACAGCTTCATCGAAGTGCTTTCCATGTGTCCGACCAACTGGGGCCTTGCGCCCCTCAAGGCAGCTTGCTGGATCGAAACCGACATGATACCCTACTATCCTCTCGGTGTCTTCAGAGATGTGACGGAAGAGGGGAGAGCCTGAGATGACTGAGAAGCTGCTCATAGCCGGGTTCGGTGGACAGGGGGTGATCCTTGCGGGAAAGCTCATAGCCAATGCGGGCATGCTTGAAGGGAAGTATGTATCCCACATCCCATCCTACGGTGTGGAGATGAGAGGGGGGACGGCGAACTGCTCCGTTGTCGTTTCAGACAGGGAAGTTGCCTCTCCTTTTGTGCTCCGCCCCACTACCCTCATCGTTATGAACGAGCCGTCTCTGGATAAGTTTGAAGCATCCACGTTTCCAGGCGGCAGTATCTTTATCAATGATTCGCTTGTTGCAAGAAGGGTGAAGCGTAAGGACGTGAGTGCGTATTACATTCCCGCAAACAACTTCGCGGAGAAGGCAGGGAGCGGTAAGGCGAGCAATATGGTAATGATCGGGGCGCTCGTTGCAGTAACAAACCTCATTTCTGTCGATAATTTCAGGAGGTCCCTGCCCGAGGTAGTATCACAGCGGAACATAAAGTACAATGAGATCAACCTGCAAGCCTTTGATATGGGATACGAGTACGGGAAGGGTATACTCGAACGCTCATGAACGTGGTACTCCCAGGCCGGGGCAGCTCATCACCCCTCCTGGATCTTGAAGCGCTAGAACGAGGCGTTTACGTTGAGGTAGGCGGTGATAAAATCCTTCCACTCACTGAGCAGATTGAAATCGACCTTTACCTTCCATATGATGCCAGATGTGAAAATTAGAAAATTCGAAGGGATAGCCTATGCTCTCTTTTAAAAAAAATGAAATAAGAGGTTCAATACATCTGTACAAGGGACAGGAAGCAGTCATAGGTCAAAAGAAGAGATAGCTGAAAACCAAATCCATACAATTAAAACCTTCAAAAACTATTTAAATATTGCTATCTCTCCCGCGACATCATCCCCATTTCCACTGTCAATGATTTTATTCCAGTTTGTCGTATCCTCATTACCGTTAGAGTCAAACTTTTTTATCCACCAGTCAAAGTCAGCACCCCAAGTTACACCTACGAAATATACATTGTCGTTACTATCCACTGCAGCCTCATAAATTCTATCGTCTGTTCCAGCTCTAATGAGCTTATCCCAGTTGACGGTGTCTTCAGTACCACCACTGCTAAACTTTTTTATCTTCCAATGTCTGTAACCCAGTGTATTAT
>CAZPCG010000316.1:0-3460 GCA_964584875.1 uncultured Spirochaetota bacterium | reverse complement strand
TTAATTGTCACCGGCGTGGGAGGACAGGGGAATGTCCTGGCGGCGCGCCTTCTGGCTATGGTTGCTTTAGAAGAGGGGTACGAGGTAACAGTTGGTGACGTGTATGGTCTTACCCAGCGGGGAGGTTCCGTTGCCAGCCATGTTCGCTGGACCATGGGGAATACTCTGCCACCCCTGGTTCCCAGAGCTTCACTGCATATTCTGGTTGCCTTTGAGCCCCTGGAGGCCTTGAGAGTGCTGACCCAGCTTGGGAATAAGGAGGCGGTGGCCATTGTCAATGATACCCCTGTTATGCCCATTGGGGTTCAGGCAGAACGTTTTGAGTATCCCCCTTTAAAAGCACTGGAGGAGGGGTTGCGGACCCTTACCAGGGAGCTTAGAATTGTAGCCGCAACGTCGGTGGCCCGGAGAGTGGGAGAGATGCAGGCCCTGAACATGGTGATGATGGGGGCTCTTGCCGGCTCCGGTTTTACCGCTCTGAAAACCGGTACTTTTGAAAAGATGATCCCCTCTTTAGTTCCAGAGAGATTTGCAGGTATCAACTTGCTGGCATTTAGAGAAGGAATAAAGCTGACTTATCCCCCGGGCCCCTTAGCCCTAAACGGTTCGTAAGTTGGACTTAATTAAAAGGAGGAGAAAGATATGGACGTAAGAATTAACAAGCTGTATGAAATTTTTCTTTACGCTCAGGAGGTCGGTTTCGATTACGGCGTTACCTTTTCCCTGAGGAGTTCGCCCAAGCTGAAGGAATTCTTGGATGACCTTGATCCTGAATTGCCCTTGGACTGGTCGGGGAAATCGTTTTACGGCTTGCCGGAACTAAGGGAGCGCGTGATTGAAACCCAGGGATACAATGTCTCTGCGGACAACGTTCTCATCACGGCCGGGACCAATGAAGCGATCTTCCTTGTCCTGACCCAAACCATCTCGCCCGGTGACGAAGTGGTCATGGACATGCCGAGCTGGCCGATGGTCTATGAACTTTCCAGGGCGTACGGTGCAAAGATTAAGATTGTTAAACGGAGAGAAGAGTTGGGCTGGGGGATTGATCTGGATGAATTGAATGATGCCGTAACGCCCGACACCCGGTTGATTTTTGTCAACTCTCCAAATAACCCCACGGGTGCTGTTTTCAATGAAGAGGAGATGAAGCAGATCTGCGAAATAGCCCGGGCCAATGATGCCTATCTGCTTTCAGATGAAGTCTATCGAAACCTGGAATGGGAAGGGCCCCCATCGCCTGCGGCTGTCAACTATTATGAGAAGGCAATCAGTGCGGCTAGTGTATCGAAAACCCTGGGTCTCCAGGGCATCAGGACGGGCTGGATGGCCACCCAGAACAGAGATCTTCTCTATAAGTGCCTAGTCCTGAGGGAAGCTACAAGCGAGGTGATGAACGTCATCGGGGAGTATATCGCGCTCGCTGCGCTCAAACCGGGAAAATACGAAAAGCTTATTGGGGAGGCGAAGGAGGAAGGGAACCGCTGCTGGCCAATTGTCTCGAAATGGGTGGACAAAAATGGCGTATTCGACTGGGTCAAACCGAAGGCGGGGTTTCTCTGTTTTGTAAAATATGACCTAGAGATCGGTTCGGAGGATTTTTGCAAGCGCTTGCTTGCTAAACCCTACCGGACATTAATTCAGCCTGGCATCTCCTATGGCTTCGAAAAATATATCCGGTTGGGTGTGGGAGGTGGTAATGTAGAAGAAATCAAGAAGGGCCTGGAGCAGATCGACAGGTTTGTCAGGGATTTTCAAAATAGATGAAAGGGTAATGTCATGAATCAAGTAACGAGAGGGATATCGGAAAGGGTCAGCAAGATGCGATCCCCCAAATTTGGGGTAATTTCTGAGGTCAGAAAGTACATTGAGGGGGTTGCGGATGTCATCAATCTGGGTTATGGGGAACCGGACTTTGAGACGCCGTCCCACATAAAGGAGGCAGGCAAGCGGGCCATCGATGAAGGGCACACCCACTATATCCTACCCGTGGAGGGCCTGACGTCGCTGAGAGAGGCTATTGCCGAAAAGCTATCAAGGGAGAACAGTATTGATGTGGATCCCCACGGTGAGGTTTTGGTGATATCAGGCGTCCAGGAGGGGATCAATGTCACCCTTCAGACATTAATCAACCCGGGGGATGAGGTCATTCTGCCCGACCCCTACTACTATGCCGATCCTTTGGGCGTGGTGCTGGCAGGAGGGGTACCTGTCTACACAAGACTCGAAGAGGGCCGGGACTTCCGCATCAACCCGGAAGATGTGAAAGCAAAGATTACGGATAAAACAAAGGCTATTTTTTATATCTCACCAAATTGCCCAACCGGGTCTGTCTTCAAAAAGGAAGACCTAGAGGAGATTGCCCAGATTGCGGTTGATCAAAACATCTATATCATCACCGACGAAATCTACGAGAAACTGGTCTATGATGGTGAAAAACACGTGAGCATCGCATCCCTTCCAGGCATGAAGGACCGTACCATATCTATGTTCGGCCTGTCAAAGGCCTATGCCATGACGGGGTGGCGGGTAGGATATCTCACAGCGAACCGCGAACTAGTAAAAAACATGCTTGAAGTCCATTCCCAGCTGGTACTCTGCACCAGTTCCATTGCTCAATATGCCGCTTTGGCTGCCCTGACATTGCCACAGGACTCCGTGGAAGAGATGCGCAGGGAATATGAGAAACGAAGAGATATTATCGTTGGCGGGTTAAACCAGTTGGGGTTCAAAGTCAAATCTCCCCGGGGATCCTTTTATGCCTATGCAAATATTTCTGGCTTTGGCATATCCAGTGTAGAGCTTGCCAAGCGCCTTGCCAGGGATGCTAGGGTACTGTGTTATCCCGGTACGGCCTTTACCTTCGATGAAAGCGGCGAGAAGTATATAAGGTTTGCCTACACAAAATCGACAGATGAGCTGAGGACCGCTATTGAGAGGATGAAGGAACTTGTTAAAACTCTTTAATCATTTGCTTCCGGGAGGTGTTTAGCAAAATGATCAATACGAATTTAGAAGGCCAAGTTGCCATCGTCACCGGAGGTTCACAGGGGATAGGTGCTGCTACTGCATTTGCTCTCGGTCAGGCCGGGGCCTCTGTCGCCCTGACTTATAATCGCTCCAAATCCAGGGCTATGGAGATCGTAGAAAAGATCAAAAAGCTAAGCTCTAAGGCCATAGCACTCCCCCTTAACTTGCAGGATAGAGCATCGATCGACGGGATGGTCTCCGAGACCATGGAAAAGTTCGGCCGTATTGACATCCTCGTTAACAACGCGGCCGTAGGTTCCGCCTCAGTGGCCCATTATGCTGACCCTGAAAAACTAGACCAGGCCATGGTAGAAATCAACACTCTGGGCGTCCTTCTTTGTGCCCAGGCTGTCATTCCCATCATGGTTGAACAGAATTACGGAAAGATAATTAATGTTTCCAGCGTTGGTGGTGGAGTCGCAGTTTTCCC
>CAZPCG010000315.1:0-3467 GCA_964584875.1 uncultured Spirochaetota bacterium | reverse complement strand
GGCATCGAAATCGGGGCCGCAAAGGGTGATATCAAGCTCACATCCGGGGGCGCAAAGGTTGGAGAGATTGCCTCACGCCTCTCGGGAGGATTCATGTCAGCTTACACATACCCCTATTCAACAGGTGTCAACCTCATAAGGGGGGCAATCAACATCGCTCTGGGAAACCCACCCGGTAACCTGGATGAAAGGTACAGCAAAGTTTCTGTTGAAAGAGCCCTCATCCCGGGAAGTGGAACCATCACTGACATCCGGGGTATCGAAGAAGCGCTTTCCATCAAAGGGGTTCGGAACGTTTTCGTAACCTGCAGGAGGGGTGAAACCGTTCACATCCCCACAAGCAACGTTGAAAAATGCGGCAATGTCATTTCTGTGGCCGACACGAGGGAAGAGGCGCTTGCTGCTTCAAACCTCGGTGTGAGGACTGTGAAAATCGTTCTCGGCAGCGAGGGGGAGCTCAACGAAGGGGTGCTTCGACACCAGGCTATTACGAAGCTTGAAGGAATCTGCTCCGTTTGCAGGATCTGCAACGGCTTTGAGTGCGCTGGATCGATGCCGGGGATCGGATCAAGGGCGAATGGCGAAGGGTTCAAGAGAAACCTTCGGGCGTTAAGGAGCTATGCAATTATCCCAAACCCATTGAAATACCCTGACAACATCAATACCGGCACCGATCTCTTTGGCATCCCGCTCGACCTTCCGGTGCTTCCGGCGCCAGTCTCGAACATGAAGAGGAACATGAAAGGCCTTCTCAAGGAGAAGGAGTACAACAAGTTCGTGCTGCTGGGAGCAAAGAGGGCAGGCAGCATGGCATGCATTGCCCAGAGCGAGTATGAAAGCGATGGGGATCACATCGACTACCTCCTGGGGCCCCTCGGTGATGTGCACGGGCATGGCATTCCTTTCCTTAACCCCTACCACGGGCATACCACAACCCTTAAAAACATTGAAAAAGCATTTGCAGCAGGGGCAAAGGCCCTGGGCCTTTCGATTGACCTGAAGGAGGACCCGGGAACCGTTCTCATCGATGAAAACTGGCTTGCCGATCTCATCGATTTCTCGCCCTTGCCTATCATTGTCAAGGGGATTCTCTCACCCGACGCCGCCTCCGCTGTTATCGACGCAGGCGCCAAGGGCATAGTCCTCTCAAACAGGGGAGGAAGACTCCTTGAAAGTCTCCCTTCAGGTATTGAAGTTCTGCAGGCGGTAAGAGAAAGGGTCGGAAATGGCACCCTGATAATGGTGGACGGAGGAGTGAGAAGCGGAGAGGATGTATTCAAGTCCTTTGCACTTGGAGCCGATATCGTGCTGATCGGCAGACCCGTGTTCATCTTCACGGCTGCTGCATACGATGATGGTGTGCCCTTCTACCTGAACCTGATAAAGAGAGAGCTCAGAGAGGCGATGCTCGTGGCGGGAGCAAAGACTGTTTCTGACATTGACCGAAGCATGGTAATGGGAACCCCTTTCTCAGCATATTCACTTGCGCCCGCACGAGAGCTTTAAGGAAAATACTTTTCAGATCATTTTGCTTGAGCACAGCTCTACCCTTCAATTTCTAACTTCAGCATCTTTACATCCGGTCAATGTGACAGTTCTAAAAAACTCATTTTTTTATAATACGATATTATTTTAACAACGGTATTATTTTAACAATGGAGGTTTGAGAAGTTAAGTATCTATGATTACCGAAACGCCTTTTGACACAATTGCCGCTGTTTCCACTCCACCCGGCGAAGGGGGAATCGGCATCGTTCGCCTCAGTGGAGAGGATGCAATAGCAATCGTAAAAAAGATATTCGAACCTCGCCGAAAAAAGCTTTCAGGACTCTGGAAGACATCTTTTAACATGAACCTCGGATACATAAAAAAGGGGGGAAAGGTCGTCGACGAAGTGCTGGTATCAGTCATGAGGGCGCCGCACACCTATACTCGTGAGGACGTAGTTGAAATCAACTGCCACGGAGGTGCCGCCAGTGTCAACGAAGTGCTTCGACTGGTGCTTGCGCATGGAGCCCGCCTTGCCCAGCCAGGTGAGTTCACGAAGAGGGCCTTCATCAACGGCCGCATAGATCTGGCCCAGGCAGAGGCCGTTCTCGACATCGTAAGGGCTAAAACAGGGAGAGCACTTGAAGCGGCGGTCCACCAGCTGACAGGGAGGCTTTCCGGCAGGGTGGAGGAAATCACAGAAAGGTTGAAACACATTCTCGTGTTGCTTGAGGCAAACATTGATTTCCCCGAAGAAGAGGATATTGCTCCTGTTCGACTTGAAGAAATGGAAGAGGAGCTCCTCTCCATACGGGAGGCTCTTGGCGGGCTCATAGAGAGCTATGACACAGGAAAAATATTGCGAAACGGGATTCTTACCGCTATCGTGGGAAAGCCCAATGTAGGCAAATCAAGCCTGATGAACGCCTTCCTCAAATTCGACAGGGCAATTGTAACCCCAATTCCCGGCACAACCCGGGACGTAATAGAGGAACAGCTCAACATCGACGGCATCCCCTTCATCCTCGCAGATACAGCGGGTATTACTGAAACAGAGGACATCATAGAGAAGGAAGGGGTGAAAAGGAGCAGATCCTACATTGAGAGAGCCCAGTTCATCATCCTCGTCTTTGATGGGAGCGAAGCCCTCGATGGACGGGACAGGGTGCTCTCACTGCACACACAGTCCCTCCCCCGCATACCGGTGATCAACAAATCGGACCTGCCACTCAAACTTGACCCTGCTGAGCTTTCGAGGCTCCTAGGCATCTCCGGTGATGTGATGCACCTCTCAGCCAAAACAGGTGACGGGCTGAAGGAGCTTGAGAAGAGGATGGCCACTAAGGTCGTTTCCGGCGATGCCGAAGGGGATCAATCTTTTCTGGTCACAAACGCCCGCCATTTCAACGTCCTCCAAAGGGCTCATTCAGAGATCAATCATGCCCTCCATGCTTTCCGCTCTAAAAGTGGAGCAGAGCTCATCGCCTTCGATGTGAGGAGCGCTCTCGATGCCATCGGTGAAATCACAGGAAAGGTAACCAGCAGGGACATACTCGAGGAGATTTTTCAGAACTTCTGCATCGGCAAGTAGGTACAGCCGACCTTAAAAAGCCGGGTTTCTTCTACCAGACATTCTCAAAAGGAAATATAGTTTGATTTTTTTTAACATTCATTGTAATTTCTTTTAACTTCGGAGACGCGTTTCAGGGTGTATGGTCAAAGTGACTGGAGATGCGTATGGACAGTGAGAAGATCAAAAAAGCTGTGAGAATGATCGTCGAAGAGATCGATCCTGATCCCGACAGATCAGAGCTTGCAGGGACCCCGGAGAGGGTGGCAAGGATGTACGAGGAGGTCTTCTCCGGCGCATTCGAGAAAGCCGAGGAAGTCCTCGAGGTGCTTCTCACCGAACAGCACGATGAGATCGTTCTGTTGAAGGACATACCGGTGTACTCATTCTGCGAGCATCACATGCTGCC
>CAZPCG010000314.1:1732-3468 GCA_964584875.1 uncultured Spirochaetota bacterium | reverse complement strand
TCAAGGATTTCGGCGGAGGGATCGTGAGGCCTTCGGTCATCGAGACCGACAGCCCTCTGTACCAGGGTTATACATCTATCATGATATACGGGAGCATACAGGAACGAAGCTTCAAGGACGAGGTGTTCACCCTGGAGTTCATGTCCAGGATTGATTCCCTGAGACGGTAGCGGGAGTGCTGCCGGGGAGCCGCAGGTCTCTGACGGCAGACTATCAGAAGTATATCTGGGGGGCGCCGACCATGAAGAGCACTCTGTTCTGTTCAGCCTGTATCGCTTTGTTGTTCGCATATAGCATGGGCGCGCCTGTACGCGCGGACGATGACCACACATTCGATCTCTCAGAGGTTGAAAAAAAACCCTTCGCCCTTGGCGGTTACGCCGAGCTTGCGCCCACCGTCTCGTGGCTGGATCAGGATTCCTCGCTCTACTTGCTGAGGTACCATGATCGGGACGTGGGGGCCGTTGACGGGGAACTGAGCGGCAGGCTCCAGCTGGAGGCTTCCCTGGAGAAGGGAATGGCGCTGGCATACGCCAGGACCCTTGCCATGGCGAAATATTCATCCCTGGGATGGGAAGGGGAGGCGGTGCTCCAGGAAGCGTATCTCAGGATCGAGCCGTTTGCATCGTTTTCTGTTACCGCTGGCAAGAGCACCTTCCTGTGGGGAAAGGGGTACGCCTGGAACCCGGCGGCTTTCGTGGACCAGCCTAAAAGCCTGGACGAACCGGAAGCCTCCCGGGAAGGATTCGTCTCCGCCGCAGCGGTCTACGTGCGAAGTTTCTCTGGACCCCTGGCCGTCCTCTCACTCACTTCCGTGCTCATCCCGGTCTATGGCGGGGTGAACGAGGATTTCGGGAGCACCGAGGGGCTCAATCTGGCCGCCAGGCTCTACCTCCTGCTCTTTAACACGGACATCGATCTGACCTTTTTCACCGGGGAAAGCCGGACCACCCGGGCGGGAGTGGACTTCTCAAGGAACCTGGTCTCAAACTTCGAGCTCCACGGGGAGCTTGCTTACATCAATGACCAGCGGAAAGCGGTGGTGGATAGTGGGGGTTTCCTTTCCGAATCATCGGCCGACGCCTGGAAGCTCCTTCTGGGCGCCCGCTATCTCACCAGGACCGACACTACCTTCATCGTGGAGTATTACCACAACGGGGGCGGGCTCAGCGCCGAGGAGATGCAGAGCTACTTCACCTTAATCCGGGAGGGGTACGACCAATACCTGGAAACGGGGGACGATACCCTCCTGAACAGGGCGCAGGACCTGTCCAGGGGTGCCTATGGGACCAGCAGCCCCATGACCGACTACCTCTACCTGCGCGCCAGCCAGAAGGAGCCCTTCGGTATCCTATACCTGACTCCGGCCGTCACCGGGGTGGTAAACCTCATGGACGGAAGCTTTTCATTGAGCCCTGAGATCACCTACACCGGCATCACCAACCTTGAGCTTCGCCTGCGGGCTGCATTCTCATTCGGGGACCGGGGTACCGAATACGGGGAGAAACCGGCCGATACCCGGCTGGAAGCACGGGCCCGGTACTATTTTTAGTACGCCCGGGCGCATATGCAATAACTGCTTGTCTAGCATGCTCAGAAGCTAAATGGTACTTGGGTCCATCTGTCTCAGGTTTCAACATACTGTACAAGGGTTTCTATAATATCTCAGCAAAAAAATCGTTCCCTTCCGCAACCTGTAGATTACCCATATTCCGACTAAACTCTGTCTTATGGGC
>CAZPCG010000314.1:0-1722 GCA_964584875.1 uncultured Spirochaetota bacterium | reverse complement strand
GTTCACAACTGTTGCAGATAGTACATGGAGGAAAGTCAAACTCCTGTAACTTTTGTCGTATTTCAGCATATTCCGGGTTTTCCCATATTGCTAATAGGTCATTATCAAGTATAGAGCCAACAGAATGCGAATGGTTTATTCTGACTCGATCCCCAAGGTAGCTCTCATGTGTATGGAGAAGAGGAAGGCATGGGCTTACCTTGCCATCCCATCTTATACTGACTAATGAGTTCGGCCGAAGCTCCGAGCTCTTTTGCACCTCGAATCATTTCCACTATTTCTGGATGAAATAGCGGCTCCCCTATACCTCCAAAAAATATGGCAGGACGAAGCTCTACCTCTTCTATACCCCTGAATATACGGTAATAGGTCTCAATTTCCATTTTACCATTTGGCTCCTCCCAGACATTACGCATGCATGTGCTGCATTGCAGATTGCACATATTTGTTGGCTCTATATACACTTTTGCCAGATGATTAACAGGTCGATGTATAATAATCCTATCTCTCGCCTCTTCGAATTTTACAGGTGAGCCGGGTTCTATACCAAACTTTTTTCTGATCTCTTCGGGCAAAACGATATGCCCTTTACTATTGATGTAACCAGATGATGACATTAATGCATATCCCTGTTTATTAGAAACCTAAAAAGATTGAAACTGCCAGCTACGTCATTACTGTGATGCTGTATATCAGGAACACAATAATGACATTGGATTAATCTGATAATATATAAAAATGCTCAAAGATGGCTCTTTCCATCCACATCCATTCTGCTCTTATCCTTTTTCTCTACCTGGGAAAGAATCTTCTTATGTAAGAATTCGAAAGCTTCCTTATAATCTCTGTCCATTTCTATACCTTTGAGCTCTATTATATCCTGCTCGCTTAATTGTATAATATAGTTTGCCATAGTATCCTTTATTATTGTTTATTATAGATATTCACACAGTAATGGAAGTATAAACAAGCCATCCCCCTGCAACAAAGAGAAGCGATGCACATATCGCTTTCAGCACTTTTATAGATTTTGCATCGGAAACCCAATTTAGATACTTCTGCATTCGCTCATAAAGAGTCCCGGCTGCTACTATGATCAGACAGTGCCCTACTGCATAAGACGTCAGTAGCGCAATACTGTAAACTGTGTTCACTGAGGAGACCCTGAACACAATCCCCAAAACTGGTGCAAGATAAGCAAATGTGCATGGTCCAAGTGCGAATCCAAATAACAGCCCTAACACCAGTGAACCAACATAACCTCTTCTTTTAACTTTATTTGGCACCAGGCCAGACCATGGAAGCCTGATAATCTCCAGAAGATAAAATGCTATAAGAAAGAATATCCCCCCCAGAGCATAATTTCCCCAAACCCCTATATCACCGAGCATCCTGCCCAGAGCAGCTGTTACACCTCCTATTATCCCTATTGTAATCAGAATGCCAATTGAGAATATAAGTGTGATTGTAAAGGCCCTGCGGACAGTGGTTACCCCCCTATCCGTAAGAAAGCCTATGATAAGAGGAATGCTTGCAAGGTGGCACGGGCTTAAGAGTATGCTCAGGCACCCCCAGATGAAAGATGCTGATAGTGCCGTTAGGAGTGATGATTCAACTGCTGAAGAGAGCATACCGAACATACGAGCGAGCATCTCAATTGTCTCCTGCCTCTTCGAGCTTCTTCACAATCTCTTCCTTTGACAGGAAGCCCTCATGACGATA
>CAZPCG010000313.1:1738-3473 GCA_964584875.1 uncultured Spirochaetota bacterium | reverse complement strand
GAGGAACAGCCCACTGCTTCCCATTCCAGTAGCATTCACCCCTGGTTCCCGAATAGATCTTCGAAAGGTCCTCCTCCGTCCAGTAGTCGCTGATTGGAGTAACGTTGCCTGCCCAGCACTGCTCAAGACCCAGAACGCCGCCCCAGAGCATGTGCAGATCCGGCGGGTCACCAGATGCCACACCCGCTAAAAACCGAGGATATATGGCGTCTATTTCGAGAATTTCTGTTTCGACAGTTATCGTGGGATGTTTTTCCTTATAAAGCCTCCCCGTCTCATCGAGCCACGCTTTCAAACCAGGCGCCTCATCCTCACCCCAGAACCAGATTCGAAGCGTTATAGCTTCTACTGGCTTCTTCTCAACCGCCTTCTCCTTCCCCCCTGCAAAAGCAAAAGTGAAAGTCACCAGGAAGGCAATGAAAATAAAAAGGGATAAGAGTCTCTTCTTCATGATAAACCTCCTTGATATTGAAATTGCAGGAAGAGCATCGCTTTGAACCTTGATATGAATTTGCTACAAAAAGCTCTCCCTGTGCTTTTTCCACGTGTCAATGAAAACGTGGGTATTCCTCCATGCATTCTCGGTATCCTCCCTAACGTTGTCAACGGGGGAGAGGATGTACCCGCCTCCCTTCCCAAGCACTGAAAGCGCTTCGAGCACGGCTTCTTTTGTTTCCTCTTCCGTTCCCATCTCAACCGTCACCGCACCGCTCACCCCTCCCCATATCGCCCTTCGCCGCTCGGCGAACTTCGCCTTTACCGCCTTTAAATCCGTACCCTTCCCCTCTTCTGGATCAACCCCTATAAGCACATCAATGCCCGAATCGAGCATGTCATCGAGAAGCGGGAAGAAGGCGCTCGTGGTGATGTATCCGAACTTCTTCCCCGCCTGGTGGACAAGCTCAGTTTCCCTCTTCAGGGGAGGGGCAAGAATCTCCCGGTAGGACTTTGGGGTCCAGAACTCTGTTGTCTCATACCAGGCCCTGCGGATGATCAGCTCTGCTTCGGTCACGTCGAGGTATATTTCGATCTGCTTCATGTTCCACTCATGGATGATGTTCACATACTCCTTTATGATTTCAGGCCTGGTGATCGAAAAAACCATGATGTCCTCATACCCCGAAAGCCAGGATATTGCATCGGCACCCATCACTCCGGGGTCGACCTGGAGGGAGGGATTCACGTTTCCTTTCCATCCGCCCACGAGCATCAGGTTGTATTCGTCTGCGATCTCCTTTGCAACCTCCGCCTCCTCCCTGAGCTTTTGAATATCCGAATCCTTGAACGGTCCGAAGATGTACCTGATCTTTTCAAGGTCCTCCTCTGGCTTCACCAGCACCTCTTCTGCCCTCGGCACGATCCAGTCCTTCATCAGGGGAAAATCATCCTCCGTTGGCCAACCTTCTCTCTGCCTTACCCTTCCCGTAAGAGGTCCCTTCGGCGTATCGAGTCTCCTGCAGAAATACTTAACCCCCGCTTTTTCCTCGACCCATTCTCTGCACCTCACATCGGGATGCAGGATTCCATATTGGTGCATGGTGTGGTTTAAATGCCCGACGTGCACCACGGCGTCCAGCCCCAGCTTCAACTGCTCCTCCACGTACTCCCGCTCCGACTGACATCTGTTGTACAGATTGAAGAAGAGCATGAAGGAACAGGGAATGTAGTCAACTTCCTTGCAATCTAGTACTGCACGCATCCTCTCTCTGGATGTCACGCTTATCCCCTTTTAAAA
>CAZPCG010000313.1:0-1728 GCA_964584875.1 uncultured Spirochaetota bacterium | reverse complement strand
TTGTTAATTAAGTTTCCTAATTATTTTTCAGGAACGAGCGGTTTTTGTCAAGTGAAAATTTCGCCCATGTGAAAACTTCACCCGAAATAGCTTGCCAACAAAAGTTCTGCTACATTCAGCAGTGTCAAATCATCCCGGAGAAATACACCAAAGCCACATTGCACTTGACAGGAATGTTAATTAAGTTTACTATCGAATTATTGTGAAAAAATGCTCCTAGTCTGATGTTCCGGTGAGAATGTTAGTGGAACAGCTAACGAAACAGTCTCAGATCACCGTAAAGCTCAATAACCTCAGGCTCGTACTTAACACCATAATCAGGAACGAGCCGCTCTCACGCGCCGACATCGTGCGCCTGACCCATATCTCAAAGCCTACCGTCTCAAGCCTCATCGAAGAGCTTTTGAGAAGAAAGCTTATCTCAGAGATAGGCCAGGGAAGCTCGAAGGGCGGTAGAAAACCAATACTGCTCAGGTTTAACAGCAGGATGAAGTATTTTCTGGCCTTTGATATGGGAAGGGCTGGATACCGGTATGCACTGGCCGATTTAAAGGGAAATATCTTGAAGAAGGACAGCGGGGAGTTCGAATTAAGAAGAAGTTTTAGGGAAAGGATTGAAGTGCTGAAAGAGGAGATCTTCCAGCTCCTGGATTTCACAGGCATCTCCCCGCAATTGCTGCTCAAAATAATCTGCATTGCGCCTGGAGTGTATGTGGAAATGGGGAAAGCCCTCAAGTGGATTCCATCTCTTGAAAAAAACGAAAACAACGACATGAAGGACTTTTTCAGCAGAACATTTCATAACGAAATAATCATTGACCATTCGACAAAGCTATCCCTTCTCGGTGAAACGATTGCAGGGAAGGCAAGGGGATATAAAAATGTTATTTACATTGACTTCTCCTACGGGCTGGGCTGCTCGATCATGATCAACGGTCACATCTACTTCGGCCCCAATAACTCCGCAGGGGAGATAGGCTACTTCTACTCGAACTTCGAGGAGTTTGAAAGCTCAAGAATCACGCCCTACGAGCTCGGTGCGCTGGAAAACCACATATCCGGCAGCGCGCTGCAGAAGAAAGGTCTTGAGACCGCCCGCAGGGACAGGAGCACAAAACTTTACGAACTCGTGAAGGGCGATATAGATAGCATCACTGCAAAAACCGTGTTTGATGCCGCACTGCTCAACGATCCTGCGGCACAATCAATCTTGAAAGAATCCTTTCATTATTTTAACCTGGCCCTGTGCAATATCATAAACATGCTCACACCGGAGCTCGTAATATTCGGAGGCGGCTTCTCAAAGGCAGGTAACTTTCTCCTCAGTTTTATCGAGGAGGAGATAAAGGACAAGGTCCTCATAATGCCAAAACTAGAGATATCGGAGCTGAAGAATGAGGCAAGCATCATAGGAGGCATCCAGCACCTGATAGATCACAGCGATTTCCTGGTGGAGCTGCAGTGAGAATGGGATTTAAAATTAGTGGCAAGGGCGACCGCCATGAAGAGAATAAACGATATCGATCGTAGAGAGATTGAAAGGAGAAAGGAGCGCATCAGGAGAACCTGGGAGTACAAAAAAATCGACCACATCCCGATTGGCTTTTTCCTGGACGACTGGCGCCCCTATTCCCTGCGGGAGCTCTGCGAAAACGGCGAGATTCAGTACGAAACGAACGTGAAGAATATCAACAGGCTGCTGAACCTGCTCCCTGACGACTATATCCC
>CAZPCG010000312.1:0-3473 GCA_964584875.1 uncultured Spirochaetota bacterium | reverse complement strand
TCCTGGTGGAGAAGGTGCAGGAGGTGCAGAGATTCCTTAAAGGCTGCGATTTCTCGTACGACGTAATGAGCTCATACTACATGCCCCACAGGGAACAGGCGCTCGAGCCAAAGAGGGAGGAGCTTGCAATCTACAGGGTTGATACCGTTCCCCTTGCCGAGCTCATTGCATCTGCTGTCGAAGGTACGAGGATAGGAACATGGAAGCTTGATGAGTATGAAATTCCTATCCGTCTGCGCCTCGGAGCCCAGACGGCTCAAGACGTGCGGGGGTTGCTTGACCTGTCGGTTAAGAACGCCGAGGGCAGGGAGATCAGGCTGTATGAACTGCTCTCCCTGAGGGAGGAGACTGCCCCTCGCCATATACTTCGGGAAAACCAGAAGACCTACGCAAAGGTTGAGTTCAATATCAAAAAGCCTGAGGAGGGCAGGCCCTTCCTCTTTTTTTCCAACGCTCCGCGGAAGGTGGTGATGGATTTTCTCTCCTCCGAGGGGATAGATTTTCGTTTTGATGACCAGTCGTCTCTCCTCAGGGAGAACTACCGGGAGCTCTTCATTGCCCTTTTCCTTTCGGTCTTTCTTGAGTATGTCATCCTGGCTTCGGTTTTCAGGTCCTTCTCAAGGCCGCTTCTCGTCATCTTGATGATCCCGCTTTCCATACCCGGTATCCTGTTCATCCTCTATTGTATCAATTCTTCGCTGAACATTACAACCTTTATGAGCATCATAGTGCTGATCGGCCTCCTGGTAAACAATGCCATCATGCTCTTTCTTGAATACCAGAAACTCGGCACAGTGGATGAGAGGGGCGTGATAGCTGCATCCCTTGTACGCCTGAAGCCGATTCTGATAACGACCCTGTCGACAATCCTTGCTCTTGTTCCCATACTCTTCACGAGGAACAGGATTCAGGTCACCCTTGCCTCAACCCTCATCCTCGGGCTATGCTACTCCACCGGGGTTACTCTCCTGTATCTACCTATGCTGTACCTGATGTTCTACGGGAAGATACGTGGAAAGGATGGGTGTAAGCAGGAATCCGGTACCTCGGAAGGGATTGGAAGCGGATAGAATTTTCAGGAAGCACGATGAAACACACTGTGTATAAAAAGATACTTGAGCTTGATATCTCAATCATCCTGGCCTTCCTCTTCGTTCTGGTGCTCGGCGCCGTTTCACTCCTTTCAATACCGGTTACCTTCATGCCTCCTCACAGCGAGCCGGTGCTGACCATTGTTACCGACTACGAGGGCAGGGAGCCATCCGTCATAGAGGAGATCGTTACAAGGCCGATTGAGAACATCCTTAAAGAGGTTGAGGGCGTTGAGAAATTCTACTCCTTTTCCCGCAAGGGAAGCTCGAAAATAATCGTGTACCTTGACAGGAAGGAGGATGTGGACAGAAAGGCGGTTCTCATTAAGGACATCCTGTACCATATCTCGGATGGATTTCCACCCGAGGTGCACGAACCGGCGATCTACAGGTACAACACGGAGGACAGCCCGGTGATGATAATCTCACTCCTCCCGGGGAGGCTTACCCCCGGGGAGCTTGAAGCCTTCGCCGAGCAACAGCTAAAACCCGAGCTACTCTCGGTGGAGGGGGTGGCCTTTGTCGATGTCACAGGCGCTGGCATGGAGGAGTATGTCGTAGTACAGGATTATGAAAATATCACAAGGATGAAGGGGAGTTTCGAGTCCATCTTTGAAAGGGTTGTGCAGGGGAACCATTCAATACCCCTTGGCGCCCTGGTGAACGAATATGATCGCATACCCATTACCTTTCCGGGTAAGTACCGCAATCTCTTTGATCTTCCAGGATACCCGCTCTTCATCGATGAAAATCTCCTCTACGGGTACGATCTCTTTTCGGTTGAGAAGAGGCAGAGGGAGAGCGAAAAGGTCTCTCTCGTGAACAACCAGAATGCATGCACACTTCACCTGTTCAGGAGTGATTTCTCAAACATACTGGAGATAGACAGGGGGGTACGGAAGGTACTTCAAAAGTGGGATGGAACCCTCTCCTCTGAGTTTCTCTACAATCAGGCTGATGGCTTTAAAAGCCTCCTCAGGCAGCTTGAGGTCGGCATTGTCACCGCGGTGTTCTGCGTCTTCGTGGTACTGCTGCTTTTCTACAGGAGATATCCTCTTGCTGCTCTCATCGTTATCACGATTCCTCTCTGCTTTTCAGGGACGCTTGCATTACTGAGGCTTTCCGGGAAGAGCCTGAATATTATGACACTATCAGGACTCATTGTGGGAATAGCCATCTGCATCGATAACACCATTATCATGATTGAGTCTGTTCAGAGGCATGTGGAGGGGGGTACACTGAGAAATGCCCTCCTGTTGGCCATGGAGAGGAGCTCCAGGCCGATTCTCTCCTCCACGCTAACAACCATCGTCGTCTTCCTTCCCCTGTTCTATCTCGATAAGAGGATGGTCGTGCTATATGTAGATTTCGCTCTAACCCTTTCAATGATGCTTCTCTTCTCGGCCCTGGTCTCATTCCTCTTCGTTCCCTGTTTCATGAACCGTTTCTATGTAAAAAGGGCACCTGAAGGTACAGGTAAGAAAGGGGGGAGAGTTGTTACCAATTTCATCCTTTCACTTATTCGGGCGGCAATTCGCAAGCCAGCCCTGAGCCTTTCGATGTTTTTCCTCGGGAGTGGGATTTTCTGCTACCTGTTCATTACCCTCGAGTATGAGGAACTTTCCCCCCTGAATGAAGATACCGTTGAGATTTTCTATGAGTTTGATCCCGAGTACAGCCCATCGTACAGGGTACAGAGGATGAAGGAAATCGGCTCAGATATTCTGGGACTTGGCTATCCGGTAAACCTAGTATCAAAGCTCGATGGATCCAGGGCGAGCTTTTTCCTCCGGTTTACAGATGATTACAGCGGCTACAGGGAGGCCGCTTGGCATCTCAAAGAGCATTTCACCGGGCAAAGTAGAGGAGATGGTTTTTTCCACTTCCAGAAGGGGAGGGAGGCGGGCGTCAGGTCCATTACCCTCCATTTTTTTGGCGATGACCTTGAGAAACTGGACAGATTTACGGACTCCACCATCGGGCATCTTGCAGGATTCAACGGCGTGCACCAGGTTCTTAAGGGATACAGGAAGGGAAAGCCCGAGATCCTTTTCACCGTGCAACCCTCTGCCCTGTACTACCACGGCCTGAATGTTTCCGAAGTTATCCGGTTTCTTCACTACGTTTTCTACCATCCGGTGATAATGAAGCATTTCTCGGGTGAGAGCATTGTTGATGTGAGGGGTAAAATTGGGATCGATCAGCTCCGCAAAGATTCTCTCCATTCCCTCAATGTTCAGGGCAGGGATGGCAGATTCGTCGCCCTAAGGGATTTTACAACCCTCGGCTATTCAGAGAGTCCCGGTGTCATCAGCAGGAAAAACGGAAAGCGCTACATATCGGTTGATATCCGGTATGAGGGTATGAGAGAAACCGAAATGG
>CAZPCG010000311.1:0-3474 GCA_964584875.1 uncultured Spirochaetota bacterium | reverse complement strand
GAGGCACGATGAGCTCTATATCATCGCCACGAAACAGCTCGTATACATCTTTCAGAGGTTTGACAGCTTTTAGCTCTTTTAAATGCAGGATGCGCTGATTTTCTTTGATGAACTTTGTGAAAGGATGGGAAGGGCCGAAAGAAATCCCATTGTTTACTGTTCGATATATAAAAAAGGACTGCCCTTTTTCTTCGGTCTCCTGGAGCATTACTGCGTCGGATGCGTGAAAATGTCCACTGCAGGTAAGTATGATGATATCGAGAACGTCCGAGAGGGAAAGGCTCATGTTGAGTGTTCTCCCTATTTCGAGCATGGTCGTTAAGTTAAAGACAAGCTTCTTGAACTCCTCAACCGACTCGCTTGAGCCTAATTCTTCCATTTGACTCTCATTTATTGAAATAGCTATTGAAATAATTTCGAATTATTGTAAAAATAAAGACGAAAAAATATTTTTGCAAGCAAAAAGCAGAGTTGGCTTACATCTGAGCCCCTGAGGAGAAATGCTATGGCAAAGTTCTTACCTGAAGGCCAGTTCATAGGCATTGACGTTGGAACCCAGGGAACAAAAACGGTGGTCTGCGATGGGAATACGGGGAGGGTCGTCGCCGAGGCACGCCGAAGCTACCCTCTCGTCGAAAGGGCTGACGGCACAAGGGAACAGGACCCCCATCTGTGGGTGGAAGCCGTGAAGGAAACAATAACAGGGATACTCAAGAACCCTGAAGTCAGGCAGGATCTGATCAGGGGAATCGGCATTTCCGGCCAGCAGCATGGGTTTGTACCCCTCGATGAGCATGGAAATGTGATAAGAAATGCCAAGCTGTGGAACGATACATCAACTGAGAAGCAGTGCAGAGAAATAATAGAGAAAGCCGGAGGAGAAAAGCGAGTCCTCGAGCTGACGGGTAATAATGTCCTTCCCGGATACACGATTCCCAAGGTGCTCTGGCTCAAGGAGAATGAACCTCAAAACTACCGCAGGCTCAGAACCATCCTGCTCCCCCACGACTACATCAACTTTTATCTTACCGGCCACAAAAAGGTTGAGGCCGGGGATTCATCGGGTACGGCATATTTCAATGTACGGGAGAGGGTATGGTCGGAGCGGATGCTGCGGGCAGTGGATGAGGATCGGAATTTGCTTGAATGTTTGCCGGAGATAACAAAAAGCTCAAGCCCCGTCGGATTCGTGAGGAGGACCGTCCTGGAGGAGCTCGGGCTTCCTCCGGGTGCCAGAATCATCGTATCCTCCGGTGGGGGGGATAACATGATGGCAGCGATAGGTACGGGCAATACCCGCAGCGGCATCGTGACCGTCAGCCTTGGCACATCGGGAACCGTCTATGCCTATTCGGATTTTCCTGTTGTTGATTCACAGGGTGAGTTTGCAGCCTTCTGTGACAGTACCGGTGGCTGGCTCCCCCTTGCCTGCACAATGAACGTGACGGTGGCAACCGAGCTCGTGAAGAGGCTCTTCGCAATAGGAAACGAGGAGCTTGAGGAGCTTGTGAAAAGGACGCCTGTTGGGGCGGGAGGACTCATCCTGGTACCCTATTTTGTCGGGGAGAGGACGCCAAACGTTCCCTCAGGCACAGGAGTATATTTCGGCGTCAATGAGTTCACCCTGAAGGAGGAATTCCTCGCCCGCTCGGCTATGGAAGGTGTCACTCTCGGGATACGGTACGGGCTTGAGAGCATGATGCGTGAAGGCATCAGGGTAAAGGATATACGACTCACCGGTGGGGGGAGCAAGAGTGAGAGCTGGAGGCAGATTGCGGCTGATGTTTTCAACGCTCCTACGGTTACGATGGAGATTGAGGAGGCAGCAAGCTTTGGTGCGGCGATTCAGGCCATGTGGTGTTTTGCTAATTACACAGGAAATCATATGCCGATCTCACATCTCACCGATTCATTTGTGAAGCTGAATGCCGATACTTTAAGAGAGCCGAGGGAGGACGCAGTAAAGAGGTATAATGAGCTCTATGACCTGCAGAACGAGGTCAGCCGCGCTCTGAGAAAGGCTTTTGAGAGGCACAGGAAGTTTATCTCGATGAGCTGAACACATCCAGTTTTTTGAGGACCTTATGGGTAAAAATCAGGATGAAGAAAAAGAAAAGACGCAGTTTGTGCCTGTGCAAAAGGTGTGGGATGCTGTTGTGAAGTTTGGTGGAACTCTGGCTGAGTTTGTGAAAAAGGGACGAAATGTTGAGGACGAATTTGCAGCGAAACTTAAAGAGGAGATACTCCGGGAATCCGGTGTGCAGGGGGAGGGGCTTGCGGTTTCCCAGCCAGCTTTTGAGAAAGATGAGAGGAGGGAACGGAGGGAGAAGAAGTTTTACCTCCGCGATTTCTGGGAGAGGCTTAACAGCAACAACACCTTTCTCATAGTTCTGATTCTCGTCAGCACATTGACTTTAAGCACCGTTGGTTCCTACCTGTTTGAGCTTGGCATCAACGAGGGGTTCAAAACACTCTGGGACACTCTCTGGTGGACGATAGTGACCATAACGACGGTCGGATACGGTGACAGGTTCCCGGTAACGGTTGGGGGGAGGATTCTCGGTATCCTGATAATGTGCATGGGGGTGGCGAGCGTGGGGCTTGTCACTGGTCGAATTGCGTCCTTTCTGGTGGACAAACAGATAAAGGCGAGAGGAGGTTTGATTGTTGTGGAGAGGAAAAAGGGCCACTTTGTACTCTGCGGCTGGAAGCCTGAGCTTGAGATCATCCTTGAAAAGATCATCAGCGCGGAACCCAACCTGCGACCTTCAGACATTATTCTGATAAACGATGCTCCACCCCAGGAGATAGATCATATCAAGTCCATCCCGAAGTTTAAAACCATAAAGTATATCAATGGTGATTACATCGATGACAAGGTGCTTCAGAGAGCAAACATCAGGAATGCTCGGACTGCCCTCATCCTTGCCGATTCAAGCAAGAAGTTTTCACTCCAGGAGGTGGATTCCCGCACGGTCATGGCGGCAATAACGATCGATGCCATGAACAAGAATATATACACCTGTGCGGAGCTCATTGACCCGAAGTTTGTAAAGTACCTGAAACTTGCAAATTGTGATGAAATTATACTTACCCGGGAGCACGCAAGGGAGCTTCTGGCAAATGCAGCCAGCGCATCGGGCATCTCCCAGGTTGCGGCACGGCTGCTCGATCCGGAGAAGAGGGGCCTTCTCACGGTCGACTTTAAGCCATCATTTGTTGGAAAGCCCTTTAAAGAGCTCCAGGAATATTTTAAAAGAACCCGTGGAGATATAGTGATAGGCCTTCTTGAAAACACTGGAAAGATCTACTATAGAAAAAAGGAGGCGCTCGGTGAGGCCCAGAAGACCCCTGATATCACGAAGCTCATTGAGAACTTGCAGAGTGTCAAGAAGCTTGTCCCTAACAATCCCGTTATAAATCCGGGCGATGACTATATTGTAAAGCGGCACTCAAAGGCAATCGTGGTTACGG
>CAZPCG010000310.1:0-3475 GCA_964584875.1 uncultured Spirochaetota bacterium | reverse complement strand
CGGGTAAAGGTTTTTTAGCTGGCCCCCTGCTTTCAACCCCTCCACTACTGCGATGTTGAGGTCTTTTCCCGCAGCAAATACCGCTGCTGTGAGCCCTGCAGGGCCGGCTCCCAGGATTATCGCATCAAGCTCTCGATCTTCCCATCTGTTCATGGAAATAGCCGCCGTTTTCTTTCTCTCATATTTAAAACCAAAAGGAGGGGAAAGGCAAGGGTTAATCTTAGATACCTCTGGCCTGAACTTCTTTCACTTCTCGGATTTCTGGTGTGGATATATATTTTTTTCTTGACCAGGGTAATTTAACGAAGTATCATGGTTTATTAATATTAAAAATATATTTCTAATAATTTTACTCAAAAATAATAATCCCCTTAATCTCGTGATATAATACAATATTATTCATCATTCGGAAATTATTATCAAATGAATTGTTAAAAAATTGCTAATCCATAGAGGAGGATAAAATGAAAAAAAAGGTTTTACTGGCCGTGTTTCTGATTCCAGCTCTTAGCCTGGCTCTAACAGTGCCACTTTACAGCCAGGTGAACACCCTCACATCAATCAAGGTAGATAAGCCACCGGCACTGGACGGGAAAGCCGAAGCTCTGTGGGATACAGCCCAGGCCATGAATGTCCAGGTCTTTGGAGGAGCCAACATGGGCACCACCACAGTCTCTCTCAAATCGGTCTACTACGGAGACAGCATCTACTTTCTTGCACAATGGGATGATCCCACTCAGAGCAACAGGCGCTCTCCCTGGCAGAAGCAGGCAGATGAGAGCTGGGCCAAGCTCAAGGACCCCAACGACAGGGGGGGCGACAACAACCTTTACTACGAGGACAAGCTCGCCTTCATCTGGAACATCAATGGTTCAATCGCCAACTTCAACTCAGCCGGATGCTTTGTGACCTGCCACGCCGGTGAGCAGGGGAAACCCTACGGCAACAAGTACACATCCAGGGAAGGAGAACTGGGCGACATCTGGCACTGGAAGGGAGTACGCACAGGCCCGGTGAACCAGATTGATGATCAGTACCTTGACCACACCCGCTACGACAAGGAGAAGTCGCCTGAGGCCGGCAGAAAAAGCGACCCCAAGACGGGCGGCGGCTATGTTGACAATCAGACCGAGGATAAAAGCGCTCCCAAATATGCTCTGCCCGGAAACCGGCCGGCTCCTCCTTACTGGATCCTTGACTCAGAGAAGGCTCTCCTCGAAAGCTCACTGTACAAGGCAGGAGATGAGGTTCCCGGAATCATCGTCTCCCAATTCAAAGGAGACAGGGCCGACTTGAGTGCAGGGTCGCTCTATGCCAATGGGAAATGGACCGTTGAGTGGGGGAGAAAGCTGAATACCGGAAGCAAGTACGATGTTCAGTTTACCGACCTTTCGAAAAGCTACTACTTCGGGGTGGCGGTCTTCGACAACGCCCAGGTGAGGCACGCTTTCAACACCGGTTCACTTCAGCTTAAGTTCACCCGCTAGAATCAGGCTCTGATCACCTTCCTATCCCCACAATGGGAGAGGATTGTTTACTACTTTTTACGGAGCAAAGACAATAATCAATTAAGCTTTTATTGGCTTGCCTTAACATTCTCTGCTGACTATTGTCTATAATGCGGTTTCATCTAATAACCGCTGAGGAGCCTTGATGGATGAATATAAAACGTTAGCTGAAATCATCAGGAATTGGTTAGCTAACTGTATCCTGTTCAACTAACATTGATCTGGAGGTAAAGATGAAATTCAGTATTCTTTCTTTTCTAATACCGATTTTGATGCTTGCAGCCCCAGCATTCTGGTCTGCAGCTTCTGATGAAACAGACCTATTTCAATTTAAGGGGGGAACCCTCAAGATCACCTTTCTCGGCCACGGGACCCTGATGCTCGACTGGAACGGCTTCATCATTCATGTGGACCCTGTGCGAAGGGAAGCGGACTATTCAGCTCTACCCAGGGCGGACCTGATCCTGATCACGCATGAGCACGGTGACCACCTGGATGAAACGGCAGTGTCCATGATCAAAAAAGAGGGCACTGTGATCATGGCAAACGAAGCTTCGGCAAAGAAGCTACCTGGAGCTCAGGTACTCCGTAATGGGGAGCAAAAGACCGCAGGCGGGATAAAGATAGAAGCTGTCCCTGCCTACAACACCACACCCGGGCGTGATCGATTCCATCCAAAAGGACGCGATAACGGCTACATCCTTAACCTCGGTACAGAACGGGTCTACATTGCAGGTGATACCGAAGACACCCCTGAAATGAAAGCCCTGAAAGACATCACAATCGCCTTTTTACCCATGAACCAGCCCTATACGATGACCCCCGAGCAGGTAGCTGAAGCAGTTAGGGCCTTCCGCCCGAAGATCCTATACCCCTATCACTTCGGTGACACGGATACAGGAATGCTCACGGCGCTTCTGAAAGATGTTCCAAACATTGATCTACGCATCCGGGACCTTCGCTGAGGTCTTCAAAATATGAGGGGGAAACTATGGATATTTCCAGTAATGTTCAGTTAAACAACGGTGTTGAAATGCCATGGATAGGATTCGGAGTTTTTCAGATCACTCCAGGAAAGCTAACTCACAGATCTTTAATCACGGCTCTTCAGGAAGGGTATAAATCTGTGGATACTGCCTCTGCTTATCAGAACGAAGAAGATGTTGGAAGGGCTATAAGGGATAGTGGCCTTTCCTCAACAGAGATTTTTCTCACAACAAAGGTGTGGAATGATGATCAGGGATACGAAAACACCCTGAAAGCTTTTGAGGCGAGTAAAAAACGCCTGGGCCTGGAAGTAGACCTCTACATCATTCACTGGCCTGTAAAGGGTAAGTTCAAGGAAACATATAGGGCCCTGGAAAAACTATACAGGGATGGAGAGGTTCGGGCCATAGGTGTCAGTAATTTCCTGGTACACCATCTTGAAGAGCTAATGAAAGATGCTGAGATTAAACCAGCAATCAATCAGGTGGAATTCCATCCCTTTTTACTCCAGCCCGATCTGCTTGAATACTGTAAAAGAGAGAACATACAGCTTGAGGCGTGGAGCCCATTGACCAGGGGGAGATACCTGAATAATCCAGTAATTCAGGAGGTTGCTCAGGCCCATGGAAAATCCCCAGCGCAGATCCTCATAAGATGGGACCTCCAGCATGAAGTGATAACCCTTCCCCGCTCAACTAAAAAAGAGCACATAAAAGAAAATATCTCCGTATTTGATTTTGAGCTTACAGATGATGAGATGAAACGCCTGGATTCTCTGGATAGCGAAACAAGGGTAGGACCTCACCCGGATACCTTCGTGTAAAAAAAATTAACTGATATCTGAAACTACCCCTACGGGCTTTCTCAGATGGGAGCGGAGGTACAGCCCCGTATAGGAGCGCTCATCCTCTGCAATCTGCTCGGGCGTTCCGGCAGCCACGACCTCCCCTCCCTCCTCCCCGCCCTCCGGCCCCAGGTCG
>CAZPCG010000309.1:0-3476 GCA_964584875.1 uncultured Spirochaetota bacterium | reverse complement strand
CCGGAAGGCACTTGCGATTATAAGGGAAGAGATCGATTCCATTCGGGAAGGTGAGCTTTCAGAGGATGAGCTAATGAATGCAAAGAAAGTACTCGTTTCAGGACTTCGCCTTGCTCTGGACAGGCCAGAGGATGTCGCGAGCTTCGAGCTTCAAAACCTCTTTTTCAGAGGGAGGGCGATGCCCATTGAGGAATACATGGAAGATATACTGCAGGTTAAAAGAGAGGATGTATTCAACACCGCAAGGCGCTACTTCGGAACTGAAAACCTTGTGACCATCTCGCTTAAACCTGCGAAAGGACTTTCACGGTGGTACCTCGCTCTGAAGTTCATCGCAACGAAAAAACTTTAGTATGCAAAAGGGCTGCATGCCTTTCTGTGTTCCTGTGTTTGGCGGCAGTACTCTGCTATATTCAAAATGCTCCCGCTCAAACGCTAACCCAAAGGCTGCCGAACGGCATCGCCCTTGCCCTTACGGCAAGCAGGAACACAGAGCTGATTGGTATTAGCCTCCTCGTCCACGGGGGTACGCTGTATGAAGCTGAGGGTGAGATGGGAACCTATGCGCTGATCCCCGGAATGCTGAAGCGGGGAACGCTAAACCAAACAGCCTATGAGATCATGCAGAAGATATCCCTCATCGGTGACTCTGTCGATATGTATGTGGCGGCCGAGTGCTGGAGCATAGAAGCAACCGTGCCCCCTCAAAACCTCAGAGATTTGCTATCGCTTGTGAAAGACTTGCTGTTCAATCCGCTCTTTCCTGAGGAGGGGCTTGAGAAAGAGAAAAATATAGCAATCCAGTCGATCAAGAGCGGGCAGGACTCCCCCCTGAGCAGGCTTTTCAAGCTCTACCATTCTGTGTTCTACCCTGATTTTTACACCCCAGAGTCAGAACGCATTGAGCACATCAAGAACATCGGAAGGGATAAGCTGCGCTCAATCCATCAGAGGTTTTTTCAACCCGACAACATTGTCATATCCCTTGCCGGTAACTTCCAAGCGGACGAGGCCCTGAAACAGCTTGAGGAACACTTCGGGAGCATCCCCCCGCCACAAGCGTCTTTTAAAAGGATTGTCATTGAACAGCCCGGGGACGCCCTGCCTGGGTACAGAGAGACCCGGGGAGGTCTCACCCAGGCCGGCGTACTGATAGGTACAAGGCTTGAAGGATTTGAAAGGAGTAAAGAGCCCGTCATCGAGGTGCTGAATGCTGTGCTTGTAAACTCAATCGGAGGGAGGCTTTTTGAAGAGGTGCGTGAAAAGCGGGGGTTTGTGTACCATATTGATGCATACTATTCCCTCAGGGTTCGACCTTTCACATGGTTTATTTTCGCCACCACGAGGAAGAGGCATGTCAAAAAGGTTATCGAAGAAACAAAGGGGGTGCTGCAGGGGCTTATAGACAACCCTCCGGGTGGTGACGAGCTTAGGCTTGCCCGGGAGTACGTGAAGACAGAGCTTGCCATCTCATACCAGTCTCCTTCAGCGCAAGCGGCACATGCTGCGTATCAGATCATGCGTGATGAAAAGATTAAAGGCTACAATGAAAGGTTGGAGGAAATCGAGCTGGTCAGCGAGGATGATCTTCGAGCCTTCGTACAGAAACACTTTACAGGAAACTGGACGGTGCTCGTGATGAAATAAACGGGGATCGATGGTTTAACTCACCCCATCCCCTTCAGCTTTTCAGGGGTCGCCTCGCCGATCATGAGCTTGATGATGTTCTTATAACCGATCCTCCTGTTTTCCCTGAAAAACTGCGCAAACCTTTCGTAGGCTTCAGGGTAATCATCCTTCAGTCTATGCAGCGCAGCATCAATCGCATTCAGTTCCTCGAGAGTTGCAATGGCAGGCACCTTTTTCCTCCAGTGGATGAAATAGAAATTCGACTTCTCCTGTTTAAAGAAAATAACAAGACTTATAAACAGACCTTATGCTGGTTTTGTTTCACATATTATATTAATAATATAATTGAAAATAGACGGATTGGACACGATCAGGCTATTTTATAATGAACGCTGCCATGTATAACTATCATCCGGGAGCAGTGACCCAAAACCATATTGGGAAAATGTCAACCTGTGAAGATGCAGTGCTGCTGCACGGGTGAGGAGCGGAGAAAAGAAGGATGGCGCTCAGCATATTCCACACAGCCGATGTGCACCTCGGGATGAAGTTTGCAGGCTATCCTGAGGTACAGGTAGCGCTGAGCGAAGCTCGCTTCGAAACGCTGGGCAGGCTCGTTCAGGAGGCAAATGAGGAACGCTGTGAGCTGTTCGTGATAGCCGGTGACCTCTTTGACCGGGTTTCAGTATCCAGGGTCGATATCTTAAAGGGGGTAAACCTGCTGAAAGATTTTCAGGGAAAACTCGTGGCAGTCCTTCCAGGAAACCACGATTACTGTTCTGAGGTGCAAAGCGAACCCTGGGCAACCTTTCGCGACCAAGCGGGGGACACTGGAAACATACTCCTCCTTGACAAGCCCGCAGCCTACCCGCTCACACATCACGACATCGATGCCGTCCTTTACCCTGCGCCCTGCGAGTCAAAGCACTCGGTAAAAAATGCACTGGCCTGGATTAATGAGGCGCCCAGGGACCCTCAAGCCGCATACCACATCGGAGTTGCTCATGGAAGCCTCAGGGGATTTTCCCCCGATTTTGACGAACACTACTACCCCATGACCGTTCAGGAGCTGCTTGCATGCAGGCTCGACCTCTGGCTGCTCGGCCACACCCACGCATGGTACCCGGAACATCCAGGACCGGGGCAGAACATCTTCTACCCCGGCACGCCAGAGCCAGACGGCTTCGACTGCAGGCATGAGGGGCATGCATGGATCATCAGGCTCGATGAGGATGGAAGTATACATCCCCAATCCTTCACAACCGGTAAGTACCGCTTCATACACGACGAGGCCCAACTCTCCTCCGAGCATGACCTGGAAAAGCTACGCGCAAGGTACGCTGCGGTCGAGTACAAAAAAACCCTGCTGAAGCTGACGATGAGGGGGAGGCTCCCGAGGGAACTGTACGGTAAAATCCCCGCTGTGGAACAAGCTGTGGAGGAAAACCTTCTCTACCTCCACCAGCCCGTGGATAAAAGTGCCCTCATGGAGGAGATTACAGCCAGGGATATTGACCGTGAGTTCACCCTGCACTCCTTCCCCCATCGCTTGCTGACATCTCTTGCCGGTGAGGAGGACAACGAAGCCCTGCAGATTGCCTACGAAATGATTCAGGAGCTGAAAAGGTGAGACTGAAAAAGATAAGGCTCCAACCCTTCGGCGGCCTTGCACTGAAGGAGCTGGAGTTCACAGGCGGCCTCAACGTTGTATTGGGACCAAACGAGGCGGGTAAAACTACTGTATTCCATGCTCTGGAGCACTCCCTCTTCACCCGAACCGACCTCCCCCCTGCACGGCTTCAGAAAGAAATGGGGCGCTTCCTTCCCGTTGAAGGAGGTGATACGGT
>CAZPCG010000308.1:0-3478 GCA_964584875.1 uncultured Spirochaetota bacterium | reverse complement strand
TACAGGGATAGAGCGCGGTGTCATCACCCTTCTGAACAAAAAAACGGGAGAAATATCAATTGAGTATGCCGTTGGCCTCTCCGAGGACCAGCAGAAAAAAGGGAGGTATAAGCTGGGAGAGGGCATCATCGGGAAGGTTGTGCAGACAGGACGCCCTGTTATATTACCGAAAATTTCAGATGAGCCGCTCTTTCTTGACAAAACAAGGGCAAGGAAAAACAGTAACTGGGAGGATATATCCTTCCTATGCGTGCCAATAAAACTGGGAAATGAAGTAATCGGCACCCTCAGCGCAGACAGGCGCTTTTCAGACAGGGCAGTGCTCGAGGAAAACATCAGGCTCTTCACCATCATAGGCTCGATGATATCCCAGGCTGTTAAGCTCAGGCAGCAGGCACAGGAGGAACAGGAGCGGCTGCTAGAGGAGAACATTCGTCTTCAGGAGGAGTTGCGCGACCGCTTCCGACCTGCAAACATCGTCGGCAACTCAAACGCGATGCAGGAGGTTCTCAACCTCATCCCACAGGTTGCAAAAAGCGACGCCACAGTCCTGATACGGGGTGAAAGCGGCACGGGGAAGGAGCTTATCGCCCACGCCATACACTACAACAGCAGGAGGGCCCATAAGCCTTTCATAAAGGTAAACTGCGCGGCCCTGCCGGAAACCATCATCGAAAGCGAGCTCTTCGGGCATGAGAAGGGGGCGTTTACCGGTGCCGTTTCAGCACGAAAAGGGAGGTTCGAGCTTGCCCACAGCGGCACATTTTTTCTCGATGAGATAGGTGATCTGAGCCCTGCAACCCAGATCAAGCTGCTTCGCGTGCTTCAGGAGAAGGAGTTTGAAAGGGTCGGTGGTGTCACAACAATAAAGTCAGATGTGCGAATCATTGCAGCCACCAACAGGAACCTGGAACAGCTCTTGAAGGAGAACAGGTTCAGGGAAGACCTTTACTACCGTCTCAACGTCTTTCCAATCCATATCCCGCCGCTCCGTGAGAGAAAAACCGACATACTCCTCCTTGCAGATCACTTCGTTGAGAAGTACAGCATGGAGAACCACAAGAACATCCGGAGGATCTCCACTCCTGCCATAGACATGCTCATGGCCTACCACTGGCCAGGTAACGTCAGGGAACTGGAAAACTGCATTGAAAGGGCTGTGCTCATGAGCAACGACGATGTCATTCACGGCCACCATCTGCCGCCAACGCTTCAGACAGCCGAAGCGAGCGGAACTACAATAAAGAGCACGCTCGAGAAATCGCTCGGGAGCGTTGAAAAAGAGATGATCCTCGATGCCCTGAAATCCTCAAGGGGCAACATGGCGAAAGCCGCCCGGGCTCTTGGGATTACCGAGCGGATCATGGGGCTTCGGGTGCGGAAGTACAGTATAGACCCTGCAAGGTTTCGGGGGTAATAAAGCAAAGAAAAACGAAATTATTAAATATCCTGTGGTCATTGCGAGGATCTGAAGGCGACGAAGCAATCTAAGTATTTAAGATTGCTTCGCTTCGCTCGCAATGACAACATTTGTAATATGTAAAACCCCAGGATATTGAGCAATTACAGAAAAACTGGTGGTTCAAAATCCTCCCAATTGCAAAGCCAAACAAGAAACGAAGCCACAAAACAGGATTCCATGCAGGAATGCCTGTGAAAAATTACCTACAGAAATGTAGCTATATTGGTAAAAAATCTACAAGAATGTAGGATTTCTTTCGAATTAAGGTCTACCCAATTTTCATCTTTTCATCATAATTCTAACAATAATAATAAATTACAAATAATAATATTTTTGGCATAAATGTTGCAAAATTCATTTAATTATTCACCACTCTCTCATCATAATATTTTAATCTACGCCCCAGTTGAGACTTCGGTAAGGAGGTTAAAACCATGGACTTTTTCCTGCATTATTAATATAAGATGCACATGACCTTCGATAAGGCATTATAATACGTTCGTGGTGAATAATCCAGATGCAAATTTGAACAGGCACTCTGCATTTAAAATATGAGGAGGTAATTTTATGGCTTCAAAGAACATTGAACATGTTCTGAAAACAGTGAAAGAGACCAGCGTGAACTTCATCCGTCTATGGTTCACCGATGTTCTCGGGTTTCTCAAGAGCTTTGCTATCACCGTCGATGAGCTTGAGGATGCACTCCATGAGGGAATGGGCTTTGACGGGTCATCCATTGAAGGATACGCACGTATCGAAGAGAGTGACATGATAGCAATGCCCGATCCCTCCACCTTCACCATCCTCCCATTTTCGGGCCAGGACGACGTCAGGGTCGGAAGGATGTTCTGTGACATCCTGGAACCGGATGGCACCCCGTATGTCGGAGACCCACGATGGGCCCTGAAGAAAAACCTCAAGGTTGCAAGCGACATGGGTTACACCTACTACGTTGGCCCGGAACTTGAGTACTTCTACTTTAAAGACTCGGGGCCAAATCCTCAGACCCTGGATGCCGGAGGGTACTTCGACCTGACACCGCTCGATGTTGCAAGCAACCTGAGGAAGAACACCATCCTCGCCCTCCAGAAAATGGGAATCAGGGTGGAGTTCAGCCACCATGAGGTAGCACCCAGCCAGCATGAGATCGATCTCCGGTACATGGAAGCGCTTAAGATGGCAGATGCAGCAATGACCTACAGGCTCACGGCGAAGGAGATCGCAATGAAACAGGGTGTTTATGCATCCTTCATGCCAAAGCCCCTCTTCGGAGAGAACGGAAGCGGCATGCATACCCACCAGTCTCTCTTCAAAAACGATGAGAATGCATTCTTCGATGCCAAAGACCGCTACCATCTCTCGAAGGTCGGGAAGTCGTTCATTGCAGGGCTACTGCACCACGCCCGGGAGATATGCCTAGTTGTTGCCCAGTGGGTCAACTCCTACAAGAGGCTTGTCCCTGGATACGAGGCGCCTGTCTATGTATCATGGGCGCGGAGGAACAGATCAACCCTGGTGCGAGTTCCCATGTACAAACCGGGGAAATCGAAGGCAACCCGTGCTGAGTTCCGCTGTCCTGACCCAGCCTGCAACCCATACCTTGCATTCTCTGTCATGCTTACCGCCGGGCTGAAGGGAGTGAAGGAGGGCTACGAGCTTTCCGATCCGGTGGAGGAGGATATATTCCATATGAGCGAGGCTGAACGAAAGAGCAGAGGAATTGAATCCCTTCCGGGCAGTCTCGGAGAGGCAATAGAAGAAACCGAAAAGAGCGCCCTAGTGAGAGAGACCCTCGGTGACCACATCTTCAACAAGTTCATCGATAACAAGAGGATTGAGTGGGACAGGTATCGAACGCATGTAAGCAGGTACGAGCTTGAGTATTACCTCCCGATACTCTGAGCTTAGATATCTTGAAGGCGGACCGAAGCATCGGTTAACTCTCCACCCCTCATCGCGCCCACATTCTTTTTCGGATCATACGGAAAATGAGTACCTGGAGCGGGATTGCTTCGT
>CAZPCG010000307.1:1776-3491 GCA_964584875.1 uncultured Spirochaetota bacterium | reverse complement strand
TCATAACAGGGGATTGCGTACTTTCTGGTAAGCTCAGGCCCCATCAAGAGGCCGCCCTTCCCACCCAGATCATCACCGATGTATATCCAGGATACCCCCACCTCACAGGCCATTTTGATAATCTCCATGTAGTAGTCCATGCACATGGATATGACCTTCTCAACAAAGTCTCGGTCTGTCAGGAGCTTTATCATGAAATCCTCGAAGCCGACGATGAACTGGTAAGGGGTCATGATGGCGGCGGCCGTCATGATGGTCGTTCCGATTCCTGTGCCCCTGCAGGCCTCTACGTATTGCCTGAGATATCGACGCTTCGGCTCTATATCGAGCTCATGGGAGTGAGGTACCACCTGGTCGAGCTCTGCCCAGGTATGGATGCTGCCATCGGTGATGATGTGAAGCTTCCCATCCTCACCCAGCCTCTTCAGAGGCGCCCAAAGGGCCTCCATGCCAACTGCATCCTGACCAATCAGCCTGCATATTTCGATGTAGTCCTTGACATTCATTGGTGGGGAAACATACTCTTCTTCCGACGCTCCCTTCGCTGAACCCAGAGTGTGGCCCACCGTCCGACCGAGGAGCCTGCTCGTGTGTTTATCCTCGATGAGGATTTCAAAGTTCGGCACCCGGTCGATTTTACGGTGTTCGAAGGCAGAAAGCATTCTCTCGATGTTCGGCCGATCGCAGCTCATGGGCCCTCCGGATCCATTTTTGAGAATTCAAAGCGAAAAAGAAGATGGTAACAACACTTCACTATTTTGAAAAGTACCTCTCCGGGGGCAGTGCTACCTCACCGCACCTGCGGTGAGGCCCTTGATCATCTTCTTCTGGAGCACCATAGTGATAGCCATGAGTGGAATCAGCGAAACGACCATCACTGCGCTCATCTGACCCCAGAGAATCCCTCGATCCTGCCTGAACCAGCTCAGCACCACCGGGAGTGTAGCGCTGCTAGCCCGGGTGAAAATCGAGGCAAACAGAAACTCCGTCCAGGTGAGAAAGATGCAGAAGAGCGCGGTCGCGACGATGCCAGGAAATGCGACAGGAATGGCCACTTTTAAAATGCATGTTGCCCTCGTTCCGCCATCCACCAACACCGACTCCTCTATCCCTTTCGGTATTTCGTCGAAAAAGCCCTTCATCATCCAGATCACGAATGGGAGCTGGATCATTACGTAGATCATGATGAGGCCGATGTGTGTACCTGCAAGCTGGAGCCGGCGCATGACCCAGAAGAGGGGTACTGCAATCACGATAGGCGGCATCATTCTTGTTGAGAGGATCCAAACTCCGAGGTTTTCGCTTCCCCTGAAGGTGAACCTGGAGAGCGCGTAGGCGCCCCATATTCCCACAAGCATAGAAAGGCCAACCGAGCCGATGATGATAATCAGGGAATTTACGATGTTCGGGACTACAGATTCCACACGCCCTGCCGATTCTTCCACGTAATAGGTGGCCTCCGAAAGCTCATTCGGGTTTATGGTCCATGGTGCAAAGGCCTCTTTATAATGAAAGATCACAAACCGATCTGGAAGAAACCGGGGAGGCATACGGTAGTATTCCCTCGGCGTTTTAAACGAGGTCATGAACATCCAGAGGAGAGGAAAGGCAAAGCCGAGACAGATGACTGCGATGAGCACGTGAAGGCCCATGGTCCGGAGCCCTTTTTCTGTCTCTTATACACATCTCCGAGCCCACGAGACTAAGGCGCAGGT
>CAZPCG010000307.1:0-1766 GCA_964584875.1 uncultured Spirochaetota bacterium | reverse complement strand
CATTGTCCGGAGCCCTTTTTTCAGCTTTTTTTGCATAAATTAAATCAAAGCCTCCTTGGATCCAAAGATCTTCAAGATTCCAAAACTGATAACATAGACGATGACGAATATAATCCAGGATAGAGCGGCACCGTACCCCAACTTAAACTGGGTGAACGCCTGCCTGTAGAGGTAAAAAGTTGCCACGGTCGTGCTCTGGCCCGGTCCTCCGAAGGTTAGTGCGTAAACAATGTCAAAGGTCTTGAACACATCCATGCTTCGGATGAGGAGTACTACGAGAATCTGCCCCTTCATAAGCGGGAGCACCACCCGGGTTAGCCTCTGCCATTTATTTGCGCCGTCCACGAGCGCCGCTTCGAGCGGCTCGTGGGGTATGGAGCGGAGCCCCGCAAGAAGGGTGATCACAACAAAGGGTGTCCACTGCCATATCTCGACGATGATTACTGCGGTCAGCGACCATTTTGTCGTGCCGAGGAAATCGATCGGCTTGAAGCCAAAGAACATCACCACCGCGTTCAAAGCGCCCCATCGTACGTCCAGGAGCATCCGCCAGAGGTTTCCACTCGCGATGAGGGGGAGCATCATAGGGCTCAGAATGAGCATGATCCAGAGCGCATCGAAACGCACATTGTCCTTATTCAAGAGATGAGCGATAAAAAATCCGAGCGCAAATTCAATGGAAACCGCTATGAACAGAATTAGAAAGGTTTTTTCGAGGGACAGAAGAAAATAATGGTCTGTGATGGCAGTTACGAAATTTTCGACACCTACCCAGGGCATGTCCCATAATGTGAGTCCCTTTTTAAGTTTGAACTCCTTGAACGCCATGACGAGGGCGAATATTAGAGGATAGATGATGAAAAAGATAAGCCACACCATGGTAGGCGTAATGTAGAGGTATGGGTTAATCCGACGCTTAAACGACACTCTCCTTCCCTTTTGAACCGCAGAACTCATTTATTCCCTCAATGAAAATATTTATAAATAATTCATCTTCTGATTTAAAGACGGAGGATATGAACATAAATTATCTTCCATATCCCCCTTTTAATCCACATAAGCACATACGGCCTGAGCCATACAGGACTGTTATCTCATGATCTTCCCCCACTGCTTTATGGTCCTATCATAAGCCTGTGAGGAGTTCTGACCGCCCGACCAGGAAGCATGCAGCTCATTAAGAAGTGCTTCATAGAGCCTGGAGGCCTCTGGAACCTTGACGTCGCCTATCCCGATATCGAGGGAGTTCAGTGTGGGTTCTACAAGCGGTCCCCACACATCTTTCACCCTCTGGTCTTTCCACACGGAGTAGCGGTTCGGATCCACACCAGAGCCGGAGTTCGTCTCATATATTTGCATCGCTGTCGTGGAGAGAAACTGGGCATAGAGGAAGGCTACATCCTTATTTTTTGATGCAGCGGGTATGACCAGGGCCTTTCCAACAGCCAGAGAGGTTACCGGCTTAACGCTTCCGTCCCTCTTCTTGAAACCGGGCATGGTCGTCGCATACATTTTATCCCAGTACTTGACCTGCCTCGGGTCCCTGAACACGGCAGTAGCCCACTGCATGCTCATTGCGACCACCCCGTTCCCCAGGCCCTCCTTGCTCTCAGGATAACCCCAGGAAAGCACACCAGGCGGCGAGAACTTCATGAGCTTCATATAGAAGTCGTTGGCTTCGATGAAAGAAGCCCTAAGGTGCTTCGGGAGTTCAACTATGAGAGAAGCAGGGTGTCAGGAGCGAGGAGAGCGGCAAACAGCAATAC
>CAZPCG010000306.1:0-3494 GCA_964584875.1 uncultured Spirochaetota bacterium | reverse complement strand
GCCCTTGAAAGCAGGAGCAAGAGGCGGTACCCGAGAGTCACCCTGGGCAGGAAGCTTTCGGCAAGATTGAAGTTCAAGCAGATACCGGAGCGGAGGCTCGGGGAGCTGTCGTCGCGGGATCTGCCTGTAAAGTACTCCAAGCTGTACTGGGAGGTCCAGAGGGAGAGCGTTGACATCAAGCGAGTGTTTCTCCTCGTCGGGGCGGAGGTGAAGAAGATATCTCCCAGCACCAATATACTTCTCTTCAATAAGGACACCCTGCTCACGCGGGATGCACAGATCCTGAGAAAATCGGGAAAGGTCCTCTTCGTTGATGACTGCAGGCAGGTGCGGTCCTACACCAGGTTCATCCCCTCTGACAGGCTTATAAGCTACTCCCACTATCTGAACGAGAGGAGGCTTGAGGGCATTTCCAAGGAGGAGATAATCGGCGAGCTGAAGGAGATAGTCCGCGAGCACCTCTCGCAGGGCTACAACTCGATGGCCCTCGTTCCCATCTTCTTAAAAGATGAGGTGATTGGCGCCATCAGGGCGGTGAGTAAAGAAGCGGGGAAGTCGTTGACCCTGGAGGATATCGCTGACCTCATGGCGCTGAGCGCTCTCCTCACCATGGGGATTGAAAAGAGCGGGTTTACCCCTGACGTCGGTGACGCTGTTCAGAGCGATCTTTTGAACATCAGTGAGGGGGGGCTGTATCTTACAATTGCAGGTGGTGGGGACAGGACCTTCATCGATGAGGGGACGAGCATCGAGGTGAATATCCCTCTCGAAGAAGGGGTTGTGACGCTCAAGGGCAGGGTTTTGAGGAGGGATGAAAAAACCCGGAGCTATGCCGTTGAGCTGGTCGACCTTGATTCCTCCGACCGCAGCATGCTGAAGAAGTTTATTGCAAAGTATATCGAGAAGTTGAAACCAAAAGAGTAGTTAGTCGTTGGTGAACAATTCGTTAGAATTGTTCACCAACTCAATAATTAGTTTCTAACTTCTCAGGTTTCGATAGTTACTATATTAGCGATATCTATATATCATAAAAAATGATAATTGTTCACCAGAAACTAATTATTCTCCGAATATGGTGATGACCCTTGAAGAGGTATAGGGGAAAGCTCTGGGGAGCGGCAGTTGGCTTTTCTTTCGGCGGCCCTCTCGGGGCTGTCATCGGAGCAGCGGTGGGTCATCTGGTCGATTCATCTTTTTCGGAGGATGGCTTGCACAAAGGTGCTGCCCCGGCATCACCCCGGGGCGCTACACAGGAGCTAACCTTCATCACCAGCCTCATATTCCTCCTTGTCGGTACGGCACGCTCCGATGGAGCAGTTACGGCCCGGGAGATTGAAACCATCAAGGGCTTTTTCAGGGACCAGCTCGGCTACCGTAAAATAGAGTGTTTCATCATCGAGAAGATTGTCGACGAGACTGTTGGGAGGAACATCAACCTCAGCGAGGCATGTGCCGATATAACGCGGAGAACCTCATACGAAGAGCGCCTCTTCCTCATCAGGCTTGGATACCAGATTGCAGTATCAGACGGCCCTCTGAACGGCAGTGAGGAGGAGTTCATGAGGAAGGCGGCACGGCATCTCGGCATAGAGGAGTACGATTACCTCTTTGTGAGGCGCAGCTTTGCCAGCGGTGGGGATACAGGGAGTAAGGGAAGCAGCACAGACACCGCAGCCTGGGGGTCCAATCCATATACCGTGCTGGGTCTGAAGCCGGACTGCTCTGCGGAGGAAGTCCATCAGGCGTACAGAGCTCTTGCCAATAGGTATCACCCTGATAAAGTGTCATACCTCGGAATAGAGTTCGTACAACTTGCAAGCGATAAGTTCAAAGCCATACGTGAAGCCTACGAGTCGGTCAAGCTAGAGCGGGGCCTGCCCTAGCCTGCCATAAAAAACTCCGCCACAAGTATTATCCCTGAATTTTCTGTTTATCGGTTTCGTGAAATTCCTGGCTGACCTATGCGCTGTCATCAATGCAATAGCCCTTTCAATAACCCTTGATAATTTTTTAAACTCTGGTTAAGCTTTAAGAAGGATGATAATAGAGCGCGGCGACATAAACAAACCTTCCGGGAATGCGATCATCTACTGGCGGATCAGGGGGAATACCGATCTACTCAACAATGCAGAGATCATGGCGGCTAACTTTGTAATCTCTTCCCTGCATTTCAAGAACGAGTTACTTATGGTTAATTTCCCTCCCGTCATCATCGAGAGCTACGAGAAGCTCATTGAAATTGCTGAAACCAATGGTATCGACCTGATCAAGGGTGAGGACCTCTACATCCCTGAGGGTATAGATGATTTTACCACCTTTTACAAGAACCAGATAAAAAAGTACAACGGAATATTACAGGAGTACCTCATCGCGTACCGGGAGAAGAACCTGGGAGGCGTGGCGACGCTTAGCATCCCGCAGCTGATAGGCCAGGCCGGCGAGCTGATGGAGAACGTGAGAGACCTTGTGAGGGGCAGGGCAAAGCGTGGGGTCATTGCCCGAAAGATAGCAAGGCTCAGGGAAGTACAGCGGTACCTCAACAGGGCGATGAAGGGTTTTGACCTCGCCGGGATAATACGTATCATCGACAGGCCCGATCCTGCCGTTGACAGGCTCGTTGATCTTTACAAGCAGAAGTGGCTTGCCATTTTTCTTGAGAATTACGAGAGGGCCGAGGAGCTGAAGAAGGAAATCATGAAGCTGGAGCAGTCAATCCGCTCCTGATCTTCTCCCTCCATAACTGACCGCGTAGCGCATCGTTCAGGAGGGATTGGCCTCGGGCGGGAGCTTATTGCTCTGATTCAATGAACTTGCTGTAAGCGGCGTAGTCCATGAGCTCTGCAAGCTCACTGTTATTTGCCAACTCTATCTTGACGATCCAGCCTTTTCCGTAAGGATCGCTGTTGATGATTTCCGGTTTATCTTCAAGGAGGGTATTCGTTTCAATAACCTTACCGCTCAGGGGCGATATTAGATCAGATACCGACTTCACCGATTCGATGGTCCCCATGGTTTCGTTCTTTACCGCCTTTTTACCGATCTCTGGCATCTCCACAAAAACGATGTCCCCCAGCTCCTGCTGGGCGTAATCGGAAATCCCCACTGTTGCCGTTTTTTCATCCATCTTAACCCACAGGTGGTTTTTGGAATACCTAAGCTCTTCTGGTTTCATCTTGCCCCTCTCTTCGGAAAAATATGTGTTAATCTAACAATTAAAGGGTGAATTGTCAAACACTCTTGAATTTCCGCATCTGCTGCAATAATATATGGATGGAGAAAGGGGGAGGGAATGATGACTGAGGAGATCATGCGCAAGGCCCGCCGGTGGACAGGGCCGGGCTTCGATGAGGAGACGAGACGGGAGGTCGCCGGGCTGATCGAAAGGAAGGACGAAAGGGAGCTCGTCGACAGCTTCTACAGGGAGCTTGAGTTCGGTACGGGGGGGATGCGCGGTATCATGGGAGCCGGAACGAACAGGATGAATGTCTACACCG
>CAZPCG010000305.1:0-3496 GCA_964584875.1 uncultured Spirochaetota bacterium | reverse complement strand
AGGCAGATTGTATCTCCCATTATTGACGTGCTTGCCGGTATCCCCTCTGTCATCTACGGGCTTTGCGGGATCATCGTCATCGTTCCCTTTGTAAGGTTCCTTGCCGGTGTTTTCGGCAGAGAGGTAAGTGGATACAGCCTCCTTGCGGGAGGGTTCATCCTCGCCATAATGATCTTTCCCATAATCATTTCGGTCTCAACGGAAGTTCTTCGCTCGATACCGCAGGAAGCACGCGAGGTCACCCTTTCTCTTGGGACTACAAAGTGGGAAATGATAAAGTATGTCCTCCTCAGGCTTGCCCTCAGGGGAATCATTGCATCGATAGTCCTTGGCCTTTCGCGGGCATTTGGAGAGACCATGGCAGTTCTCATGGTGATAGGAAATGTGCCGAAGGTGCCGGGGTCGCTGTTCGATCCCGCCTATTCTCTACCGGCGCTCATCGCAAACAACTATGGCGAGATGATGTCAATTCCGCTCTACGATTCAGCCCTTATGCTGGCAGCTTTTATACTTCTGTGCATCGTCACTTTGTTTAATTTTATAGCTCACTTTATTCTCATGCGCCTTGAAAGGTGACCGGGATGATTAAAAAAAGAAGAAGAGAGGAACGGTTTTTTAAAACCCTCATGATTGTGGCTCTCGCTATTGTGCTTGCTTGCCTTACCGGGATTCTTATCGTCATAATGTACCGCGGCATCTCATCCCTCAGCATCTCAATGCTCTTTCAAACGCCGAAAGGTGGATACTACCTTGGAAAGGAAGGCGGCATAGCAAATGCGATTGTTGGCTCCCTTTCGCTTGCGGGCGGAGCAGCGCTCGTATCCCTGTGCATCAGTATTCCAGTGGCATTTGCGCTCCAGAGGGAATTTCTAAGACCCGGTTTTGCGAAAGCCACGAGACTGTCCCTTGACATTCTCTGGGGGATACCCTCAATCGTTTTTGGAGCCTTTGGTTTTATTATCATGCGTTATTTGGGGCTCCGTGCCTCACTCCTTGGAGGAATTATTGTGCTTTCGCTCATAATGATCCCGATCCTTACGCGTGCGATTGATGAAGTGATAAGGATGGTTCCATTTGAGCTTAAAGAGGTAGCCTATGCGATGGGAGCAACTAGGTTTGAGACGACGCGCGCTGTTGTCCTGAGGCAGGTAACCCCGGGTATTGTCATGGGATTGATGCTTGCCTTTGGAAGGGGGATAGGGGATGCAGCTTCCATACTGTTCACCGCAGGCTATACCGATTACCTTCCCCGCTCCTTTCTTGAGCCGGTGGCCTCACTGCCTCTTGCAGTGTTTTTCCTGATAAATACCCCTGTCAGGGCTGTTCAGAACAGGGCATATGCAGCTGCGTTTTTGCTGCTTCTGATCGTTCTTATCGCGAGCCTTGTATCCCGTCTTCTGAGCTACCGGTTGTCGAAGCATCTCATACAGTAGGGGTTTTTCCATGTCGCACATAAACCTGAGGAGTCTGACAGTCAAATATGGAGGGTATACGGCGCTAAGGGACATTTCTGTGGACATCCCCGATGGGCAGATCACCGCCATCATCGGACCTTCCGGTTGCGGGAAAACAACCCTTCTCAAGAGCATAAACAGACTGGTGGAGCTTTCGGACAACGTTGAAGTTGAGGGGGAGGTTTTGATCGACGGCGTTAATATCTACGCCCCGAGCGCCGACGTGCTCTCATTGCGTAAGAAGGTTGGCTTTCTTTCCCAGAAACCCTATCCACTGCCCATGTCTATATACGATAACATCACTTTCGGCCCGAAGATACATGGCATTAGCGGTAGCCAGATACTCAATCTTGTAAACAGACACAGGAATCTTTTACCTTTTGATGGGGATATCTCACAGGGGAGACCCAGGTATTTCAGAGGGAAGAAAAGCGAGGATAAGAATCTCCTCGTGGAATTTTACCTGAAGCTCTCGGGCCTCTGGGAGGATGTGAAGGATAGGCTCGATTCGCCCGCAGCAAAGCTCTCCGTTGGCCAGCAGCAGAGGCTTGCTCTTGCACGTGCCCTCGCGGTTGAACCGGAGGTTATTCTTGCTGATGAGCCGACATCTGCCCTGGACCCCGTTTCATCACAGCTCATCGAAAAGCAGTTCAAACTTCTGAAGAAGCAGTACACGATGGTTGTGGTGACTCATATCCTGAGGCAGGCACGCCGGATTGCGGATTACGTGATATTTCTCTATATGGGGGAGCTCATTGAACACGGACCTGCAGAGAAGGTGCTTGAAAACCCGTCCAACGAGAGTACGAAAGCGTATGTTACCGGTGCCATCAGCTAAGGTATTTTTCCTTGAGCTTCTGCTCTATGTTCAGCAGTATTTTGCGATAGAGCCTGTTAAAATACTCGATTCTCCGTATTTTGATGGAAGCATCAGCGGACCACATACTTCCGGGGTGGTCCTCAAGCAGCTTTGAGAAGTACATGTCGGCCTTTCGCAGGTAGAAGAGGGATTTCGAAAAACGTCTGAGATAGTAGAGATCGCTTTTCAGATACACCCTTCTCTCAATGCTTTTAATGCCGGAGAGGGCCCGTGAGTAGTTTTCAAAGCCCTGCTTGTAGTAGGCGTACTGGATGTCCCTGTGAGGGCCAGGAACATCTCTCCCATAAATGGTAAAGGGGGTTAAAGGCTGGGGTACTTTCCCGTGGTTGTCATAATCCTTCTCATCTCTATCCTTTTCGTCTTCGGGCTGGAGCTTCAGCTTCTCGGTTATTCTCGCATAGGCCTCGTTGATCTCTATCATTTTTAGCTCCTGAAGCTCCTTCTTCTCTTTGGGGAACAGGTCGGGGTGGTTCAGCCTCACCAGGCGGTGATAAGCTTTCTTAACCTCTTTAAGCCCGGCACCCTCTCTGATCCCCAAAACCTCGAAATAGTAGCTGCTGATCATGGAGGTTTGCTTTTAGTTTAATCAGTTCAACGTCGCTCCCTTTTAAATGACCCCGGGAGCTTTCCTGATTGCATTTTAATTTTCAATCTATTAATGATAAAGTATAATAAGTCTTTATTAGTTCGGGTGAATTGATAATGCATTGCTACACTGAGAAAGACCGTAAAGTGCTCCTGATGAGCGGGCTGCCCCTCCGTGTGCAAAGCTCATTCAGCCGCCAGCTCAGGCTCCTTGGAAATCACCTGGAGGCCCTGGGGATGAGGTGTGAGTTGAGCGGTCCCTCCCCTGACCCGTCCAGGCTTTCAGAGGCAAAGGCCTGCATCCTTTTAGGGTATCCCGATCAGTTTCCATTCCTTACCGGCGATGAAGCGCTGCATATGCCACTCTTTCTCTGGGCGCAGTTTTCAAAACCACCCGATCCACAGGCTCTTGAAAGGGTAGCTGCCGTACCGCTTACTGAAAAAACGCGGGAATTTGTACGTGGAGCTTGTGTGAGCAGGGTTTACGCTCCAATTCCCCATGGAGTGGATACGTCGGTATTCCATCAACTCTCTGATGCCGAACGGCTCAAGGTCAGGGAGGGGCTCGGTGTGGGGG
>CAZPCG010000304.1:0-3512 GCA_964584875.1 uncultured Spirochaetota bacterium | reverse complement strand
CTGCCGCGATGGTGACTGCCGGAATATACAGCAACTCAGTTCCGGAGTGACCATGACCCGAAATCGATTGTGCGCCATGCGATACCTTGATGAACATCTGGACAAACATGTTCCCTGCGATGTATAGAATGAAGATTGAAATGGCAATCGCAAGCGCATTCTCAATCACGGAGAGTCTTTTCAATATCCGTTCATCCCGTACTGACACCACTACACCGAGTAGCACAATGCTTGTCAGAAAGAAGTTCTCAACTGACATCCACCCGCTTGCTTTGATAGCCATGCTCCCGGAAATAGAGGCGAGGGTGAACTTAAGGGCGATCAGAAAGAGATTTGCGCAGAGCACGATGAGAAGAGCGTTTCGTTTTCTTATGTAATTTTCATCTATGGGTATCTCTCTTGCCATTGGCTCGGAGGATTTAAGCTCTCTTGAAAGTATTTCCATGCCGAAATTCTCCTGCCGGAGGCGGAGATCAAAGTACAGGAGGGTAGTACCGATGATAAAAAGTGGGGCGGTGAACAGTAGAGTGAGGAGGGAAAGAGCTATACCCGCTGCCGGAATAGAGCTGATTTGTGTCCCGATCACCCTTGCAATCCACATCGGTATAGCCATGAGAAGTCCGAGCAACAGCAAAAAACCAAACACACGCCACCAGTTCTCCCTCACCAGCTCCCCGCTCCTCCGAAGGGAGCTTATGACGCTGCGATCTTCGACTGCAACGACCTGCACGAAAAGGCTCCACTTTACCAAGACCCAGAGGAAAACCGCTGCAACCGGGATTAAAAGTATGGCACCGACCGTACCGGCTTTCAGGAGCCCAATTCTGGTGAGATCGAATCCGACAATCAGAGATGAGGCGAAAACTGAAGTTCCGAGCAGGGTGATCAAACCAGGCCTGTTCATCCAGCCCAGGACCTGTTTAAAGGGTGTATTTTGTTTAAGATAGGCTAAGCTGATCGCGAAAGTCAGAGTTCCCGCAGCAACTGAGCCCAGAATTATGATAAGAAAATTCAACAGCAGTGAGAACCCCTGGGACTGCGCCTTTCCGAATCCCGCAAGAATTATGACTGGACTGAGGAAGATAACAAGAATACCCAAAAACAGTGCTGCCTTATCCCTGTAAAGCTCCGTTGATGCTTTAAAAATATCCCCTATACTCATCTGCTTCATTTCATTCTGATCAATCATACTCTGCTCCTTTGGGTTGTTTCATTAACTATGGTGCATTGATCCCTTTTCAGGCTCCCTTACCGGTTCAATCTTTTTTTGCCTCCGGCCGGGCTCTGCTCCCCCTTTCTTTTCAGCCATTGCTTCCAGCGCACGTTCATTGAGCTTGAGTTGAGACTTCTCCATCAACTCTTTTTGCAGGTTAGCCGCAAAATCCCTGCGCTTCTGGTCTACGAGCATTGTCCTGATAGTTTCTTTCACTTCATTTAGGGGGATGTACTCTTTATCGCTTTTTTCCCAGAGCTTGAAGATGAAGAAACTCCCCTGAAATTGAAAAGGCTCGCTCACCCCCCCCTCTTCCATTTCAAAAACAATCCTGTGGATGGGGTGCATCGCTTCTTCAAGGGAGCCGGCAAGGGGCATATCCTTTTTCTCATACATGGGAAGCTTCTGACTGCTCCAGTCATCTGCAGAATACTTCCTTGCGGCGGACTCAAAATCAAGGCCACCGATTACCTGTGCATAGGCCTCATCAGCCTGCTTCCTTGCAGCTTTCATTTCAGCAATGTTCTGCTTCTTCAACTGACTCTCTGAAACTGCAACCGGAATACGTATAAAACTTACCACTGCCATCGGCGGCTTTATAAAAGTCCCTTTATTCTTTTCGTAGTATTTCATTATTTCTTCATCCCGGACACTATCGCTTGTGATTTTCCGGATGATCTCTTTTTCATAGAGAGCGTCTTCGAGTATTGCGTTGGTTATGTCCTGAACAGTCTCTCTATTTTTTAGATCGAACATCTTGCGGTGTGCGTCATCTACGAGCAGTTCGTACTCTATTAGCAGATCAACGAGCTTCTCCTTTCCGGAAAAATCATTGAAAAGCATGCGTGAACTTGGAGGCAGGTTATCGAATCGACGTCTGAATTCCTTAACGGTGTAGCTTCTGCTATTAACGGTGAAAAGGGTTTTTTGTGAGCTTTCTTCATACAGAGATTTTTCTTTCTCTTTAATTATTTTTTCACGAATGGAATCGGCGACTTCCCAGAAGCTCTTCGTATGCCCTTCCCGCTTTTCCAGTACCTGGACAATGAAGTAGCTGCCATTATCTTCGAAGAGAGTACTGGTCTCACCCTCATCCAGATAAAAAACGTTTTCCTCAAAAACTTTCCCTCTGTCACCTCTTTTTATATACGAAGACATTTCCCCACCTTGAGGTGCGAAAGGAACCTCCGAATACTTTGCTGCTACAGCACCAAAACTCTCTCCGGATCTTAACTCATACTGGGCCCGTTCAGCTTTTTGCCGGGAACCGGTAACTATCGGCTGCACCTTTATGCTCAGCGGCTCAACGTATTCGTTTCGGTGCTCACTGTAATAGCTTCTGAGCTCTCCCTCCGAAGGCTCCCGGGGCTTGATGAGGTCGAGGTTTTTTCTGATCAAAGCGTTTCTTTTTAAACTCTCCACATACTCTGGCATATATTCATGGTGCATCTTCTGTTTAAGGATTTCCGTGATCTCATCCCGTACCTCATTAATTGTTTTAATGTCAAAGAGTTCCCTGTGTTCTTCATAAAACTTTCGAATTTCTGACTCGGGGGGTTTCATGCTTTCTTCCATATCAAGATGGGTATCGGTAACGTATATCTTCTCAGAAACATATCTTATGTAATCCAGTGTTTCTTCTGTCTGGTCTATTTTGTTCTCCCGGATGTACTTCTGCAGCATCTGCTCGAGCACCATTGCCCTTACCAGTTTGCTGTAATCCCCAGCTTTGAATTTATAATGCTGAGTACAGCAATTAAGGTGTTTGCTGCAGGGTTCATCTTTGAAGGCCTTTTCTGACCCACCACAGCACCCGGCGTGTTCTCCACCATGCTGGCCCCCACAGCAGTCCATCCCCATCGGTTCAGAGGCTGCGCTCCCCTCATGCACTGTCTGGCTGTCATGCATATCGCATGATTCATTGGACATGCAGCCTGCCCCTGAAGCCATGCTACACTGCATGGCAGGCGCATGACATTTCGGGACAATCTTGCTTATATAGGTATTGAGCTGATCGGTGGTGATGACGCCATCCACAAATTGTGCTACAACATTATCATCGAACTGCCCAGGCCTTTTCACGCATCCGGTGAAGGCCATCAGTATTACAGCGGTAAAAATCGCTGGAAAGGTGTAGAAGCTTATTTTTAAAGCGTGGGGCTTCATCCTACCTCTCCTTTTTTTAAGATTCGGGCATGTCCCAAACGTATGTGATAATCCTTCAAGGTTTTTGCGTTAAAAGATAATTGTACCGTTTATTCTTATATGATAAATACTATACTATAGTAGGGTATTATAA
>CAZPCG010000303.1:0-3512 GCA_964584875.1 uncultured Spirochaetota bacterium | reverse complement strand
CCCTGACCCCGGCATAATCGTTAGATAAGGTGGCTTTTTTTCCTCTTTCATTCTCTCTTATCTTCCTGTAGTCCTCCCTTGTGCAGTATACAAGAGTCCCGTTCATGCAGTATTTAACGCACAGCGGGTCTCCCCCGCAGAGGTCGCAGGTCATTGCAACATTCTTTAGGGGATGTATGTAAATCCCGCTGAACCTGCAGGCCTCAATGCAGAGTCCGCATCCGTCGCACCTGCTCTCATCAACTGTGATCAGGCCTGTTTCAGCACTCTGGTGGAGAGCATTCAGGGGGCATGAAGAAACGCACTTTGGGTTATTGCAGAGGATGCACACCATAGGGGCAATCACACCCCTTTCAGGATCATACCTGATTCTGATCCGGGATCTTCTTGGGTTTGTCCCATCCTTCTCGTACCTGGAAGAGCATATCATTTCACAGATGCGGCATCCAGTGCAGGCATCTCGTGCCCTTATGTAAATCCTTTTGTGCGACATTGTATCTGCCCCTTAAAAATTTTTATTGACAAATTTTTTACGTTGGTCTAAGCTATTTAGAAGGTAAAGATATCTTACGAATTTTATTTTCTTTTGTAAAGCAGATTATGAGGAGGTGATGTGGAGAGGGAAAGGATTGATCAGTCAAGTATTACTAACAGTTCCATATTATGATTCATGAATAATTATTAATAATTATGGAGGGAAAGATGAAAAGAATCTGGATAGTATGCTTGATATTATTCCTTGCAGCCCCGGGCCTGCTTCTGGCTGGCAAGAAGGAGAAGAAAGCGGAACCCGAAAAAGCTGCTCCGGCTGAGGAAGCTGTGGATTTGGATGCGGTCGATCCATGGTACCTTGAAATGAGGTCTCCTGAAAAACCCTACATAACCCCGGGTGTGCGGTTTACAGGGGTCGAGGGTGAAAAGCCGGTTTACGATGTCGACCTTGTTCTCACCAGGCGGGAGGTGGAGAAGATCAGGGCTATGAAGTTAACAGCAGCTTATGTGGACAATAACCTTGCCGGTGAGTACACACTCGCAATCCATGGAGGGGCCATAGACACCTTCAAGTACCTTGGCATCAAAGTATTGGCCGAGACCACAGCGGATTTTGACCCGATCAAGCAGAAGGCTGATGTGGAAAGTGTGCTGGCCCTTAACCCCGATATCGTCGTGGGCTACCCGGTGGACCCCACCACCGGTACTGAGGTGTTCAGGCCTGTTGTCAATGCAGGAAAGATACTGGTTCTGGTATCGAACAGGCCCAAGGGGTATCAGCCAGGAAGGGAGTACGTCGGGATTTCAACAAATAACCCGTGGGACAACGCGTGGGTATACACAGAGGCCCTGATAGATGCGGTGCCAAAGAATGCTGCTGTGGGGTTTATCGCATTCAGTGAAGACTACTTTGTGCTGAATGTGATGGATGATGCAACCAGAGCGGCATTCAAAGAGCTTGGGCCCAGGCTGAAGGTCTATGAAGAGGGATTCGTGAACTGGATGGATGCTGGTGGGATCGCCACTGCCATGGTCCAGAAGCATCCGGAAATCCAGGCTATATGCACAACCTGGTTTGACCCGGCCATGGTTGCGGTGAACGACCTGAGGGGTATTGGGAGGTCTGATATAAAGATATTTACCTTCGGGATGAACACCCCGGCGCTATTGGAGCTCTTGAACCCGAAGGGAATGATGAAGGCACTCTCCACAGATTTCACCTGGAATGTCGGGCTCAACACGGCTACGCTCGCTGCCTACGGTGTTCTTGGGAAGAAGGCCCCAGAAATGGTTGTTGTCCCGACAACCACCGTTACCCCTGATAATCTCCGTGAGCTGTGGGCAACAGTGTACAGGAATGTCCCACTGCCGAAAGAGGTCGATGAGGCCCTTAAGAAGCTGGGTAGATAATGGTCTGTAGCTCATAGCGTCAAGATTATAGCCTCATCTGTTCAAAGCTCGTTAGGGGGAAATAAGTGACTGGTTCAGCTAGCGGGTGCTATTCGTATGTCGGTGATTCGAGGAGCTTGAATCAATTTAATGGCTCTTCCGAATAATGCGTACCTGCTAAGATGTTATATTGATTGAAGATTGCGCGGGTTGTCGTTGCGAGGAAGAGGCCGGAGGCGACTGATGAAGCAATCCCGAGCCAGGTGATCATTTTCCGGGTGTATCAATGTAATGAATTTTTCAAGAGAAAGAGTGCAACATGACCTCAAGGGAAAGAGTGTATGCAGCGATCAATCACAGGGAACCGGACAGGGTTCCTGTATGCTTTGGCGGCACTGCGGCATCCGGTATCGAGGAATGTCCCCCAAACTACCGTGCAGCAACAAAATTATACGAGTATCTGGGGCTTAAAGACGCTGAACCGGTAAAGATATCCCCCGTGGGAAACATTGTTGGAAACATCGACGAGAAGTGCATGCAGAGGCTGCACTCCGATATGAGGGCGATATCCGACAATCCTCCAGGTGCAATAATTATCGACGAGCAACGCAAGGTATGGCCATTTCTGTATGGGATGAGGATAAAGCGGTGCGGGATATACGATATGATCGACATGACTGACCCGCCTATGGCCCACCTGACAACGAAGGAGGATATCGATGCGTACCCATACTGGCCTGATATAAAAATGGACACCATGGAGGGTGTTGTTGAAAAGGCGAGGAGGCTCCATGAGGAAACCGGCTACTTTATATGCGGCATGCAGTCATTCGGATATTTTCCCCTCAATGGATATGGCTTTATCAGCGGGATGGATAAATGGTTGATCGATATGAAAATAAGACCGAAGTTCTACCACCAGCTCTGCGAGAAGTTCATGGAGATCAACCTGGCCTTTGCGGATAAGTTTTATGGAGAGGTTGGAAAGTATCTCGATGCAGCAATGGTGTTCGATGATCTTGGTAATCAAACGGGACCCCTGATGTCGCCTGCTGATTACAGGGAGTTTTACAAGCCCTATCAGGCGGAAACAATAAGGCATATCAAAAAGTACCTCAGACCCGGGGCAAAGATCATACTGCACAGCTGTGGTTCCGTGTACAATTTCATGCCTGAGTTTATCGAAATAGGGGTTGATGTTCTGAACCCTGTGCAGCCTCTTGCTAGGAATATGGAGCCCTGGCGGTTGAAGAAAGAGTTCGGGAAAGACCTGGCATTTCTGGGAGGTTTCGATGTGCAGAAGCTTCTGCCCCTCGGCACGATAGAGGACATCAGAAAAGGTGTTAAAGTTTTAATCGGTGAATATGCGGAGGGAGGAGGTTTCATCTTCGGCGCAAGTCAGATCATTCAATGCAATACGCCGCCAGAAAATATTACGGCGATGTTCGATGCAGCCTGCGAGTATGGAGTCTATCCAGTTCAAAAACCGGAAAAGAAGACAGATTACCTCGGCTACATAGAAGGTCTTAATATTGAAGCGAGAAGGGCTCGATTGAGGGATATTCTGTAAAACAAAAAAGGTCATCCGGACTTAAAAATATAGCCACTGGAAGATTTCATAGAAAAGAAAG
>CAZPCG010000302.1:0-3524 GCA_964584875.1 uncultured Spirochaetota bacterium | reverse complement strand
CGCAAGCTACGGTCCATACTGGAAGCTTAACTACTACTGTCACGACAGGGAGTCAGGCGATCTGATCTGGAAGTACAGCGATGAGTCCTACTTCAGCGACCGGGTGAAAGACTCCCCCGATTCACTTTTCAGACAGAACCTGAGGCTCCTCGACTACATGGCCCCCTCCCTCTGGAAAAACCTCGTCCTCTATACGAGCGGAGATTCAGTAGTCCGGGCCTTTAACGCCAGGAGGGGCACCCTGGCCTGGCGGCGGGTGTTCGACTACCCCACGAGCAGTGCTCCAACCGTTGCGGGAAATCGCCTTTATTTTGGTTTGCACGGCGACGATTCAATGCAGGGTGAAAAGCCGCGGCTCATCTGCCTCGCTGCAAGGAACGGAACGAAGCTCTGGGAGCTTGAGCTTGAAGGCGCTCTACTCAGCGCCCCGGTGATAGCCGGAAAGTGGATAATCTTCGGAACCGACAAAAACCTCTTCTATGTCCTGGAAGAGCTCTATTAGACCGCGACATGCACATGAGCCAATTTACCTTCCCACAGAAGAACCTGAATCAGGAATCAGCCCTTGCCGATCATCTTATCGAACTCCTCGACCGTCACCGCCGGATGGGTGGTAAATGAGATTCCTGTCAGCCTTGACAGCGCCACGGACGCCTTCATAGCTGCCTCGATCCCTGGAAAGTCAACGATGAGGACAAGATCATAAACACCAAGCAATGCGTACATAGAGACCAGCTCACCCTCGAACTTCTTGATGATGTTGTTCGACTTTTTGGTGCGATCGGCGCTTATCCCCTTAACAGCATCAGGCGAGTACCTCCCTAACATGAAGAATGTTGCCATGGTACAACCCTCCTTTACATTTAAGGTGCCGAAAACCATCACATTGAAGCGGTACTATTATTATACCATCACGCTGATCAAAGTGCATCATAATATAATATTACAGAAGCTTATTTCTGCCTCCCCTTCACCCCAAAACCTAAAATGCATACCGAAAGAGCGGCCATGAAGCCACCAAAGAGAAAGGGCGCAAACTCCCAGTACCTGAACAGGAACCCGGCGATGATGCTTGCCGGCAGAAGGCCTATTCCGACCGTGCTGCTGTAAAACCCGAGAGCGGTTGCCCTGGAGCCTGAGGGTGCAAGGTCGGAAACAAAAGCTTTCTCCACCCCCTCCGTCATCGCATAGTACACCCCGTATACCGGCCAGAAAAACCATAGCAGGTAGCCAAAATTCGGTCTGATAAGACCGAAGGCAATGTAGATCACTGCATAGAGACTGTACCCCATGACAAGAAGGGTCTTCCTCCCGATTCTATCTGAGAGAGAGCCGAAGGGGGTTGAAAAGATCGTCGTCGAGAGGTTGAAGAAAATGTACATGAGCAGCACCGATGGAAGGTCAAAGCCCAGCGTTCCGCTCCGCAAAAGGAGAAACTGGTTTGAGGAGTTCCCGAGGGTGAAAATGAACTGGGCGGCGAAGAATATCTGAAGGTTTTTGTCGTAGCGCCTCAAGTCGAGGTTAGGTTTTGGAACCTCTTTTTCAGCATCACTCCTGGCGTTCACCCTCTTCTCTTTTAAAAAGAAAAGGAACAAAATGCCTGCAAATGCTGGAACAATCGCTATGAGGAAGATGGGGTAGAATGCGGACGGATCTGTCAACCTGATTACGTCGGGAAAAAGGAACCTGACAATTAAGTACGATAAAATCGTTCCAAGAAAAGCACCTGCAAAATCCATCGACCTTTGAAACCCGAAGGCCTTTCCCTGCAGCTTCCTGGGCACCGATTCCGAAATGAGGGCATCCCTGGGCGCTGTCCTGATCCCCTTCCCAACCTTGTCGAAGAATCTTGCAAGCAGAACGGTAACCCACAGGGGTATAAGGTAGAGAAGCTTTGAAACCGAGGATAGGGAATAACCCATAACCGCGGGAGCCTTTCGGTTTTGCACCCTGTCGGAGTAATACCCGGAGAAGACCCTGAGGATGCTTGCGGTTGACTCTGCTACGCCCTCAATGATACCGAGCACCGGACCCAGGAAACCTGCCTGTGCCCGCATGATTGTTCTCACAAAAGCCTGCAGCAGTGGATAGATCATCTCCGACGAAACATCGGTAAAAAATGATGAGAATCCCGTGAGAACGACATTCCTGCTGAATGCGGTTTCTTTCTCCATCTGAGCCTGTCCCTCTGTAGTAGAGGTGAACTGTGTGTCTTTTTTATCCTTGTACATTTCACACTCCATTCGAAACGCCTGTGCACCGGGTCAGTTGGTGGAAAATCGAAATTGTATAACCCATAATATTAAACATTGATGTTTTCAAAGGTCAATGGAAAGTACGACGAACATCCTTCAGATGGAAAGGGCTGAAGTTTGTATCGTAGTCGTAGTAGTCCTCAAGCTCGACCTTTTTCAGGAAAGCAACTATTTTATAGGTAAGGGGGGTAAAGAGAATCTCCACGCCAGTTTTAAAGACGTAATTCGAAACAATAACGGTGAAGATCAGCCTCCATTCAAGGATGCCCCCGAAGGCAATGAGGACGAAGAGCACCGTATCGACGAGCTCGCCCACAATGGTCGAGCCTATCGTGCGCGACCACAGGACCCTCCCCTTCGTGAGGATCTTCATCTTTGCAAGGACGAATGAGTTTGAGAATTCCCCGGAAAAATAGGCAATCAAGCTTGCAACGACTATCCTCGGGGTCAACCCGAGGATTTTTTCATAGGCATCCTGGTTTTCCCAGCCAGCGGCGGGGGGCAGCTTACCTACAATAATGAAAATGAGAGACATGAGGAGGGCGCTCATAAATCCGAGCCAGATGACCTTCCTTGACCTGCCGTATCCGTAGACCTCGGTGAGAATATCCCCGAAGATGTAGCTCAGGGGAAAGAGAATCGTGCCCCCGTCAAAGGTAAAAATGCCCAGGTCTAGTATCTTCGTAGACGCAACATTTGATATGAGCAGCACGGCAACGAAGAAAGCCGTGATTGTATCGAGGTGCCTGTAGGTCCTCTTCATCACCCTTCTTCCTGCGCGGTTATTTACTTGAGACAAAGTACAACTTCATCACCTCTTCTTCAAGTTTTTAATCGCAGAATACCAGAACGGAAGAGAGAATACAGTTTCATGCAAAATGAGGATACTATACTATCAGGATTATTCCAGATATGAGTGAGCCTTTTCATAGAGGGTTTTAAAAGAATCTTTACTTGAAACATCAGACAATCCAATAAGATAAACCTTGAAAGAGATGCTTTCCCTGGGCTGTAGTAATAGTTCATCCCTTATACAGGAGATTGCAAAATATGCGTCTGCTCCCGCTTCCAGCTTATAATTTTTCCCCCATGACCACACTTCAATTTTATTGAAAAATTGTCCTGGTTCCCAAATCTTCACGAATGCAGCATTAAGGCCAGGATACAAAACTATTACACCGGGTTTCTCGAGTTCTTCTCTGGTTATTATGTTAAAATAAGCTTTCATATTCTTCCATTTTCTCACTGCATCTGCCCATTCTATTGTTT
>CAZPCG010000301.1:0-3528 GCA_964584875.1 uncultured Spirochaetota bacterium | reverse complement strand
GATGAAAGCCCCACCTCAAGCAGTCCCTCCAGCACGTCCGGCGTATCCTCGATAGCAACCCCGTGTATTTGAAGATCCTGTCTTGTGGTAACGTGAACGATCCCGGAACCGTACAACCTGCTGAGCTCGGCCACCCGCTCAAGCTGATAGGGGAGCACCATTCCGGCAGGAATACGTATCCGAACCATATAGGTACCGGGAATCCTCTGCTCATAGATACCCATCGGAACCCTGTAAGCCCTGAATGCAACCTGTGAGATCTTCTCCTGTAAGAACTTTTCAACCTGGTTTCTGTAGCAGAGTGTATCCTGTTTCACATTTCCCGGTATTCTCAGAATGGTTCCACGCTGGTATTTCATTATTACTCACCTCCAATTTTAACCGGCACTTCACCAACCTTACCATCCTCAATGGTAAATCCTCTTATAGAGGGCTCCCCATCACCAGCGAGTGAAACAATGACATAGACAACCTCAGGGGTAAGGGCAAGGCGAATGTCCTCGGCCGAGGGCCTCGGCTGGGTTTTTGGGTGGCTGTGATAAATTGCCATCATCTCGAGCCCGCAATTACGTATGTCCTTTATGACCCTGAACTGCTCCTCCGGATCCATGAAGAAGTGATCCTCGCTCCCATCAACATTTGCCATCTCATAGAGCTTTTCAACCCTGTTGTCCCTCCCTCCGAGGATACCGCACGCTTCAACCGGCGCCTCTCTCCTTGCGTGGGCGACAATCCTTTCAAACAATTCTTCTGGTATAAGCAACTCAATTAACTCTTCCATCTTTCAGATCGCAAACCGGCTGTTCCTCATCTTTCAGCTCGGTTATCCTGGGATTGTCACTGCAGATAGGACAACGGGGATTTCTATGGAGGCTCATCTTATGAAAATCCATTTCCAGAGCGTTGAAGATAAGCATTTTATTGGCAAGCAATTCCCCTATGCCCAGGACATACTTTATTGCCTCGGTTGCCTGCAGCAGGCCGATTACACCGGCAAGGACCCCCAGCACACCAGCTTCAGAGCATGAAGGTACCACCCCTGCTGGAGGTGGGGCCTGGAAGACACAGCGGTAACAGGCGGACTCATCGGGGATCACCGTCATCAGCTGGCCGTCAAAGCGCAGGATACCTGCGTGGGAAAAGGCGACCTTCTCGAAATAACAGGCGTCATTGATGAGGAACTTGGCAGGAAAATTATCGGTGCCGTCAATTACGAAGTCATACTGCCTTACTATGCGCCTTATGTTGTTGGCGCGGAGCCATTCTGGATGGGTATTGACAGAAACATCCGGATTTATGGACCTTATCTTCTCCTCCGCAGACTTAACCTTTTCCATACCGAGATCGTTTGTCCAGTGGATGACCTGTCTCTGAAGGTTCGTGAGGTCCACCCTGTCTCCATCAACTACGCCGATCGTGCCGATACCTGCCGCTGCTAAATACAGGGCTGCGGGCGAACCTAATCCGCCTGCACCGATAATGAGGACCCTTGAAGAAAGGAGCTTTTTCTGCCCGGACCCCCCGACTTCCCGTAATATTATCTGCCGGCTGTATCTCTCTATTTGCTGTTCGGTTAATTCCACCTTCCTCCCCCCATGAAATAGAGGAACTCCACCTTGTCACCATCTCCAAGCACTGTTTTTTCAAACTCACTCCTCATGAGCATCTGCCCATTAAGCTCAACCGATACCATATCGGGCATCCGCACCTTCCTGTCGGCAAGCAGCGAGGTTACAGTGAGGGGCTCGTTGTAATATACCTCCTGCCCATTGATGATGAGCTTCATCTCTATTGTACCTCCAGGGTTTGATTTATAGCTTGCTCAAAGTCGCTTTTAATATCCTCAAAATCCTCTATCCCCACAGAGACTCTGATCATGTCTTCCGGCACACCCATATCAAGCCTCTCAGATGGAGAAAATTCATGGAAAATTGTAGATGATGGATGGATTACAAGAGTTTTCGCATCCCCGAGATTGGCAAGGTTTTTTGCAACCCTCAGTGCATTAATAAACCTGAACGCCTTAAGCCTGTCCCCAAGACCAAATGACAGGAGGCCTCCGGCTCTCCCGCCGAAGAGCTTTTTAACCCTCGAACGATAGGGGCTTTCAGGCAGCCCTGGATAATGTACCCATGGAACATGCGGATTCTTTTTCAGGTATCCGGCAAGAAGCAGCGCATTGGAGCAGTGTATCTCCATGCGCGGCCCCAGCGTCTCGAGGCCTTGCAGCATGAGGAATGAATTCAACGGTGCGGGACACCCCCCGAGATCACGGTAGATCACATTGCGCAGGAAGGCCAGGAATGACAGCTTGCCTGCACTGCCGGTAAGTTTTTTAATATCCTCGAAGATTCCACCCCCCCAGTCGTAATTTCCTGTATCTACGATCGCACCTCCAATTGCAGTTCCATGCCCGTTAATGAATTTTGAAGTGGAATGAACGACGATATCTGCCCCAAAATCCTTGCCCTTTATAAGGAATGGGGTCGTCAGTGTGCTGTCGAGCACGAGGGGTATATTCATCCCATGGGCAATTTCAGCTATGGCCGGAATATCAGGCACATCCATTTTAGGATTTCCAATCGTTTCGAGGAAAATAAACTTTGTTTTTGCATCGATTGCACTGGCATATTGTTCCGTTTTTGCTGTCTCGACAAAAACTGTTTCCACACCGAACCGGCCCAGGGTGTTTTTAAACAGTGAAACGGTGCCTCCGAAGATGCCGGAGGATGCCACAAGGCGGTCTCCTGCCCGTAGCAATGCCAGTGCTACGGATGCTATCGCAGCCATACCGCTTGAAGTGGCGATGCACCCAACCCCCGCCTCCAGTTCTGTTAACCTCTGCTCGAGGGCACGGGTGGTGGGATTTGCAATTCTGGTATAAATATAGCCAGGTGCCTTCCCCTCGAATGCATCCGCAATATCCTGAGCGGTCCTGTAAGCATAAGAGACTGTTTGAAAAATGGGCACAGCAGTAGCGCCTGTAACATCCTCGCAGTTGAACCCTCCATGAATGGAGAGAGTTTTTGCATCCATCTCCACTACCTTCTTTCTTTGTTCATCTCTCAGATTGCATAATTTACCACATATCTACTGGTTTCAGATTTTTCCAGCTCAACCAGGTCCTGAATGCTGGTATTGTCCAGGACATTCTGCAGGCATTTACTCACCTGACCCCACATTTGGCCAAACGCATATTTTCCCCTCTGATGGTAGCTTTTTGCTGTCCCTGTTCTTACTCCCAGGTCGCTCACAGGCCCCTGAACTGCCCTTATAATTTGACCCACCGTGAGTTCACCCGGTGTGCATGACAGCGTAAAACCTCCTTCCTTTCCCCTCCTTGAAAGCACGTATCCTGCGTGTTTGAGCTCATTTAAGATGATCTCGAGGAATTTGGGTGGTATGTTCTGTGCCTCAGCTATCCTGCTCAACTTCACCGGTTCTGAACTACCACGAAAGGACAACTCAAAAACAGCGCGGAGAGCATAAATACTTTTCTGAGAGATTAACATTTTAGAATCCCCTTAT
>CAZPCG010000300.1:0-3532 GCA_964584875.1 uncultured Spirochaetota bacterium | reverse complement strand
GAATGCGGTTGCCGTTGGTGCTGACCCCGACAGGGTGGCGCTGCTTGACAATTTCTGCTGGCCCGATCCCATCTACGATCCTGCAAAGACCTCTGACGGCCGCTACAAGCTGGCCCAGCTCGTGCGGGCCGCACGTGGCCTGCACGATACAGCCCTTGCATACCGGGCACCGTTCATCTCTGGCAAGGACAGCATGAAAAATGATTACAAGGTGAGGGAGCACAAGGTGAGTGTGCTCCCCACCATTCTCGTATCCGCAATCGGCTTCGTGCCCGATGTGAGGATGTGTGTGACCTCGGATTTTAAGCTCGCAGGGGACAAAATCATCCTGCTCGGGGTAACGGCAGGCGCCATGGGCGAGTCCCTTTACTACAGGAAATATGGGGGGAGGTCGAAGCACATACCCCTGGTGAATGCAGAGGAGAACGTGAAGCTGTACAGGCGGTACTTCAAGCTGGTGCAGGGGGGGCTCATTGCAAGCGGGCACGATCTTGCCGAGGGGGGGCTTGCCCTGGCACTTGCCGAATCCTGCATCGGCGGCGGGCTGGGAGCCGAGGCCGACCTCTCCATGGTGCATGGATCCTCCGGGCTTGCCGACGATGCGCTGCTCTTTGCGGAATCGGCGGGAAGGTTTCTCATCTCAATCGATCCAGCCCATGAGGAGGAGGTGAAGGAGGTTCTGGGGGATGTTCCCTGGGCAGAAATAGGAGTGGTGACGGAAAGCGGCAGAATGATCGTGCACAGGGGAGAATCCCGGCTTATAGAGGTAGGAGTGGAGGAGCTTGCCGAAAGCTACAGGACACCCCTTTACGACCTCATGGGGATGATGCCGTAGACGTGGTCGTAGAGGTGGTACTATAACGCTTTGTTGCGGCAAGATAGGATATTTAAAGGGCCCGGGATGGAGGTCAGCACTTGATGAAGGTGAAACCGAAGGCCATGGTGCTTGCGGGGTACGGCATCAACTGTGACTATGAAACTGCTACAGCCTGTGAGATGGTGGGATTTGAAGCGAGGAGGGTACATCTCAACGATGCGATAGCTGAAAGCGGGAAGCTTTTCGAGTACAGGCTCATCGTTTTTCCGGGAGGCTTTTCGTTCGGGGATGACCTCGGCTCCGGCGTGGCCTTTTCTGCAAAGGTTCGATTCTCCGTGGCGAGGGATGGGGAGCGGCTCTACGACTCCGTAATGGAGTATGTAGAGCGTGGAGGGGTCATCCTTGGAATCTGCAATGGGTTTCAGATACTCGTTCGACTGGGGATCATTCCTGCTATAGGGAAAAAGTACGGGGAGCAGCAGGTGACTCTTGCTCCCAACAGAGAGGGATATTTCATCGACAGATGGGTGAACCTGAAGGTGGAGGGCTCAAACCGATGCGTTTTCACGACCGGGATGAGCACTCTCAGGCTTCCGGTTAGGCACGGGGAGGGTCGGCTTTTGACAGAAAACATTGAGGTTTTGCAGGGTATCGAAGATGATGGTCACGTCTGCCTCAGGTACTGCGATGAGAACTTCAACCCCACGGACCGGTTTCCTGAAAACCCGAACGGTTCTGCGGGAGCCATTGCCGGCCTGTGCGATCCTTCCGGAAGGATTTTCGGCCTCATGCCGCATCCGGAGGCTGCTGTGAGCGTGTACCAGTATCCTGACTGGACGAAGCTGAAAGAGAAGGCACAGAGGGGAGGAGCCAGGATGCAGGAGAGGGGGTACGGCTACCACATCTTCAAAAACGCCTATGAGTATGTGCAGTAGCTGAGATGCTGGAAGTATTCATCATCCTGATCGGACTGTGTGTGGCAAGCTTTCTGGGGAGCCTCTCATACAGGGTTCCGAGGCATATTTCAATGATAGAGCCTCCCTCCTCCTGTCCGTCATGCGGGAGACGCCTTAAGGTCTATGAGCTTATTCCCGTGATAGGCTACGCTGTAGTGGGCGGGCGGTGCCGGCACTGTCACAGTCGTATCGGCGTGCAGTACTTCATAGTCGAGCTTTTAACGCCCTTCATCTACTTCGTTCTCTACCGCATCTATGGCATCACCCCTCTCTTCTTCTGCTACGGCTATCTCGCGTCTCTTCTCCTCTATCTCTCGCTTGTGGACCTCGATACAGGCTCAGTATCGCTATACGATACGGCTGCTGTATACGCTGGCAGTTTCGTTACCCTTCTTTTCAGGATGGGGGCAGAAGGCCGGAGGGCTCTCCTCAGTTCTGTGTATGGATGTGCTCTTGCGGGGGGCCTTCTTCTTCTAAGCGTGCTCATCGTGTATCTTCTGCGAAAGAAACAACCCCTCGGGCGAGGTGACATGATGATTATTCCCGGGGTGGCTCTTTACTTTGCGGTGCAGGAGGTTATTCGCATCCTTATCCTTTCTTCCCTTATTGGTCTTGCTACAGGACTTTTGTTGATCATGACCGGCAGGGTGAAATGGGATTTCAGGTTTCCAATGCTCCCCTTCATCACAGCCGGGGTCTTTGTTGAATTTTTCATTCTTTTGTTGTACTATTAGAGGTAGGATGAAAAGGCTATTCTACTTTTTGTATATCTGTATTGGAGTGGTGGTGCTCTTTCAGGCCTCCAGGCTCATAAGCATCTCCATAGAGAAGCGCATGTTTGAGGTCCCGGTTGATACCGAGATTGAGGTGAAACCTTCCACGCAATCCTCTTTCGTCGATGCCGTCGACTACGATTTATCCCTCTTTGATTCCCCCCTTTTCTCCGTGCGTGAAGCCAATCCGGCTTCAGTGCCCCAGTCCGGCATTGTAGAAGATATAGATTCTCCCCTGCTGAGAAAGTACGAGCTCAATGGGGTCATCCTTCTCCCCGGAGGCAAATCGATTGCCCTGATACGGAAGACGGGCGAAAAGGAAAGCGCAATTTACCGCAAGGGCGATATGCTCGAAGAACTTGAGGTGGTGAAGATCGAGAGGCACAGGGTGTTTCTGAACGATGGCTTGAAAACGATCGTCCTCCCCATGTACTACCGCTATATGGCAAAAAAGTTGAGCAAAGGCCCGGAGCCATTACCCAGGAAAGAAGCGGTTGATGTTTCCAGGAATTCACAACTCGTGAAGAAGGTGGTGAGCAGGAGCGATATTGAGAATCGCCTGTTCAGCAGGGTGAACCAGGTTCTCTCCCAGATCGCGATCAGCCCCTACATGGTAGATGGAAACATGGAGGGTTTGAGACTGATGCGGGTGCCATCTGAAAGCATCGTGTATGAGCTCGGCGCAAGGAGCGGTGACGTCATCCGGAGGGTGAACGGTCATGAGTTAAAACAGGTTGACCAGATGTACAAGCTATGGGAAAATATCAAGGATGATTCATTTATCACAGTGGAGCTTGAAAGGCAGAATAAGCTCTTTTCCTACAGTTTTGAGATCAGGGAGTGACATCCACTGCTCATTACATCATTTGTTATTTATCTGTCAAATTTGCTTGACTTAACCGATGAAAAATGGTACTATTAGCGCAAAATTCTTGTTTTTTTATTTCCAGGCCTCAAGTCTGGGAGGCAGGTTGACGAAAAAGTAA
>CAZPCG010000299.1:0-3536 GCA_964584875.1 uncultured Spirochaetota bacterium | reverse complement strand
AAACGGCAAGCTTCAGAACGATCGGAAGGTGAAGGGCGGCGGGACGTCAGAGGTTATAGTACGCTACGACTGGAGGAGCGGGGAAGAAATTCAGGCCTTCATATCGGGGGAAGCTGGCACCGAAAAGAACCCGCTTGCTATAAAATCGAGAGTGAAAGCTCCTAATTATGGGGGTCGCTGGGACCCCTCCTGGAAGCACTATGCCGGGGTTGTCTGCACAGAGACAGCAGGAGTTGACAGGGTTAATGAGCCTGTTCACGTTACCTTTGCCCTGTACAGCGACCGGATTGCTGACCCGGAAAGGGAGCTGAGGATTATTGCCATTGACAGCGATACAGGTGCAGCCGAAGAGGTACCCTCGCAGGTATATTGCCTGAGCCGATACGAGTGTGAAAAACCGGGCGAGCGCTATCAGCCGACCACAATTTTCGAAGCGGCTTTCCTTGCAGATGTACCAGCAAACTCCTCAAGGGTCTACCTGGCCTTTTACGGCAATCCCGAAGCTCCCCAACCCACATATTCCGGCAGTCTGAGGATAAGTGGAAAAGAGCCCGGCTTGATCGTGGAAAACCCTTTCTACACCGTCCGCCTTGCTCCCACAAGCGGTTCTATAGACGAAATAGAGATGAAAATGGGGGTAAACTACAAGTTCGAGCATCACCTCGAAACAAATGGAGCTTTGCAATGGAATCCCGATGTGTATGCTCCTCCAAGACCATGGCTGCACACATCTGACTGGAATCCCCCGGCTCACTTTTCTGCCATAACCGGCAGTATCTTTGCCATGACGAAGCGAAACGGGCCAATTGACTATTACCCGGAGGTTGAGGTTTCCATCACCTATACCTTCTACGACAGGGTTCCGTGGATGGTCATGACCTCCACAATAGAAGTAAAAAAGGATATTTCAGTAAAGGCTCTGCGAAACGGTGAGATCGTGCTGAACAGGGAGCTGGTTGATGAGTTTGCATGGTCGGAGCCGGGAGGGGGGTACGGGACAATGGCGATCCAGGATGGTCCCAGACATCCTAAGCATGCAAAGGTTTTGCCCTATCATACGCCATGGGCATGTCTTTTCACAAGGAAACATTGCTGCGGCCTGGGGATGATAACGGCAGGCCTTTCAAGCTACAACAGGTATGGAGGATATTCTCGAACCTTCCAGCCCTATTCCTACCTGCAGTGGGGTCCCTGGGTTTACTATGCAAGACCACTGGTTTACACGTTCCTGTCAAATAACCCTGGCAGGATGGTAACGGTTCCCGCCGGGAACATGTACTGGGAGAAAATGGCCTTTGTTCCGGTCAGGATTGAAAACATCAATACATCTTTCGATTATCTTGAAAAACTTTATACCCGGCTTTCACATCCCCTGGATGTAAAGGTGATTGAAGACACCGATCCAAGGGCTCCCGGGGAATGGCTGCCGCCCATACTTGTGGAGGAATTCGAAGAGATGGAAGGTAGCTAGTTTTTTATGCATTCAGCATAGAAGGAGGTGATATTTCTGAGTTATAAATTTTTTTTATCGAAGTCGCAAAAAAACCTTAAAGGAGGTAAAGTTATGGAAGAAAAATCAATGCTTCAGGAGATTTTAGAAGAGAGGGTTTCCAGGAGAACCTTCATAAAGCGTACCCTTGGTGGAGCAGCAGGGGCAGCTCTTATGATGACTCCCGGACTCAGGCTATTCGCCCAGGAAAAGAAGGGTAATCCTCTAACCCTCGAGTTCGTGGTCTGGAACTATTCCCTTGAAACCATCCAGGACAATATCGGGATGTTTGAGAGGGAAAACCCAGACATCAAAGTTAAACTTACAGATTACACCTGGCCACTCTACCACGATACCATGGTATTGCGGTTAAAAGGGAGAACCAAGACCGATATTCTGTACAACGGTGAAGACTGGCTTCCTGAATGGGCTGCTGCAGGGTGGGTTTCTCCTATCGAGGATTATTTCCCCGAAGTCAGGAAGTACAAGGAAAAAACTGCTTCATACGCCCTTGCTGACATGACCTACAGGGGTAAACTGTACGGCCTGTCTTACTACGCTGACCTGATAACCTTTCAGTTCAACAAAAATATACTCTCAAAGTACAGGATTAGTCCCCCCACGGACTGGGATGGTGTTCTGGATGCATGCCTGAAGCTCAAAAAAGATGCCAGAATGTCAAACCCATTCATTTATGAGTACAATGAAACCCTCCCAAACTTCTACTCAGCATTTGTTTCCCAGGTATATGGAAGGGGTGGTGAAATGTTCGACAAGGACTTCAATCCTGTATTTGCCAGTTCCACATCAGAGGCCTGGAAGCACCTGCAGTTCCTCCAGGATTTAAAAGTTAAGCACGATGTACTTGCATATGCCCCCCATGAAACCAAGGTAAACATGGCAATGAACACTGGCCAGCATGCACTAACCGTCATGTACAACTACATGCTCGCTGCCATGAACATGCCGCCCCAGCCGCTTGCCGGACAGTTCGACATGACCCTGATGCCAGGAAAGACCAAGGCATGTCTCGGGTTCGCAAAGTTCTATTGCATGACCACTCAGGCAGCTAAAGACAAGGCAAGGAGAGAGGCTGTCTGGAGGTTCATCGAAGCCTTCGGTGGTGGAGATTACCGGGTGGCAAAGAGATGGGCAGTGGAGAAGGGTCTGGGCTTTGCCGCGCTCCCACTCTTCGATGATCCCGATGTGATCAATGCATGGAAGAGCTGGATAGATATGAGCAAGTTCAAGGAGCAGGCAAAACTTGCCAGAAATGGCACCCAGACAGAGTGGATGGGGATGTGGAGCGAGTTCTTCCGCCCACTGATGGCAAAAGCTATCAACGGTGATTCATCGGTTGCAGAAGCCATGGAACAGGGCGCTGCAAAGTGGAACGAGTACAAGTCACTTTTGATGGGATGACATCTGAATCAATTTGCAGGGTTTGGTACCTGCTCTCATTCGAGAGCAGGTATCATCCCCAATATTCAAAGTACCCATAAAGGTAGGCAGTGATGAACGGAGAAAAGGTTTCCAGGTACCCGATAGAATGGCTTTTTCCTGTTATAATTCTGGTCATCATCTTCACCGTTTATCCCGTCGGCTATGCAATCTGGACCAGCCTCCACCAGATACTGCTCATACTCCCCACAACTCCCTTCGTTGGGCTCAAGAATTACATTGATGTTTTTAAAACACTTTATTTTAAAAATGCTTTCATTAATACCCTCATCCATACCCTTGTAACCTCTCCCGTAACCGTTCTCATCTCCCTGGGTGTTGCAAGGCTTTTATTGACCAAGTTCTATGGAAGAGCCATACTGAGACCTGTGGTGCTGCTACCATGGGCAATACCGGGCTCGGTAGCGGGGATCCTCTGGCTATGGATCTTACATGGACAGTGGGGAGTATTAAACGGGTTTCTCCTGAAACTTGGCCTTATAAACAAGTATATACCCTGGCTTACAAACTCTACCCTTGCAAAACTCTCTGTCATGGTGACGCATATCTGGACTCAGGTTCCCTTTGCGAGCGTACTTTTAATGGC
>CAZPCG010000298.1:0-3540 GCA_964584875.1 uncultured Spirochaetota bacterium | reverse complement strand
GAAATGGGGTCTCCCTGTTGATCATCTCCCAGCACCTCCATAACCGGTTTGGTCGTTTTTCCCCCTTAACGCTCCGGTCATCAGGAGGCCGATCTCATCGATCCTGTCCTTTGCAGAGGCGCCATCCAGCTCATCCACAATTCTGCCCTGAAACATGATCCCGATCCTGTCACTCAGCGTGAGAACTTCCTCCAGGTCACCCGAAACGAGGAGAATGCCTGCGGTCCTTCGCTGCTCTAACAGCGTCTTCCATACCTCCTCTATGGAGCTCACGTCGAGTCCATGGGTTGGCTGCTCCGCAATGAGGATAGAGGGATTCTGTGACAGTTCCCTCGCAAGGATCAGACGCTGTAAGTTCCCTCCGGAAAGCTGCCGCGCTAAAACCCTGCAACCGGGTGCAATGACCCTGAAATCGGAGATGAGCTTTTTTGCCTTCTTGTATACAAGCGGCATATCCAGAAGGAGCGCCCCAGAAAAATCCCTGTAGCACGTCAATATCAGGTTTTCCGCAAGATCCATGCCTGAAACCGTCCCCATCTGCAGGCGGTTCTCTGGAATATACCCCACCCTGCCCTCTTTCCTGATTATGTTCCCGGAATAGGGCCGCAGACCCACAATAGCCGCCACCAGCTCACGCTGGCCATTTCCTGCAACTCCGAGGATGCTGAATATCTCCCCCTTCCGAATAGAAAATGAAACACCTCTCACAGCCTCTATATCATAATCATTGAAAACCGCAAGGTCTTCTACCTTCAAAACCACATCCTCGAGGGCCGCCGCTTCCTTTTTCACCCTGAAGATTATCTCCTTTCCCACCATCATGCGGGCAATCTCCTTTTTAGCCTCCTCCCCTTTGGATGCTATTCGCGAAGAGGGAAAGCTCTCAACGACCCTCCCCTTCCTGAGAACGGTTATGTAGTCTGAAACTTCCAGGACTTCCTCCAGTTTGTGCGTGATAAAAATGATTGCCTTTCCCTCCGATTTCATCCTTCTCAAAATAGAGAAGAGCTCCTTAGTTTCCTGTGGGGTCAGCACCGAGGTGGGCTCATCGAGGATCAGAACCTGGGCTCCCCTGATGAGGGCTTTCACGATCTCCACTCGCTGCTGTTCACCGGTCGAAAGATCGCAGATCCTCGCCGATGGATTTATCGGGAGGTTGTACTGGGTGGAAAATTCAACCAGGCTCTGTTCTATCTTTTTCAGCGGAGAGAGAAAGGAGGTGCCGAGTCCCAGGACGATGTTTTCCGCCACCGTATGCTGCGGTATTAACCGAAAGTGCTGATGAACCATCCCGATACCGTAGCTGATGGCTTCCTTCGGTGAACTGATGTGTGTGTGCTTTCCCCTTATAAAGAAACTGCCCTTATCGGGCCTGTGGAGTCCGGAAAGGATATTCATCAGTGTGGTTTTCCCCGCGCCATTCTCGCCCAGGATCGCATGGATCTGCCCTGAAAAGATATCGATGCTTATGCCATCATTGGCCACAACACCTCCCGGAAAGGCCTTTGTGATTCCCCGCATCGAGATAAAGGGTCTGGGTTTTTTATTCTCCTTTCGCATTTTCCCCTTCCTGATCCTTCTTTGCTTATGATCCCATTGCTCATCCGTCACTTTCTTTCATATAATGATCATCCTAACTACTCCTCCTCGCGATTGTACGGTATGCCAAGCGCAGCAGGCGCCCCCATCCTCCGCCTGAGCTTTTTGTGTGTGCTGAGAAAAATAGGAGCAAGAATTGTAAAGAAGTACGGCATGATCGTCAACAGCTCCGGGGCAACCCACGGTTGTAACCGAAAGGACAGGTAAAACAGAGAGCCGAAGATATATGACCCCCCGAGCGCCGCAAGCGGATTCCACATGCTGAAAATGGTCAGGGCAATGACAATCCATCCCATCCCAACTGTCATACCCTGGGTCCACGACGGCCTGTAGATAATCGAGAGGTAGGCCCCTCCCAGTCCCGCTAATACGCCGCCCACGACCACGCAGAGATATCTGACCAGTGAGACATTTATGCCGAGCGCATCTGCTGTGGCTGGATCTTCTCCCACTGATCGAATGGTGATCCCCCACGAACTCTTAAAGAGCAAAAACCACAGAATCACAGCCAAACCTATCCCCATGTACACCAGAATGTTCTGCCTTGTAAAGACTATGGGTCCAAGGAGAGGGATTCTCTCGAGATAGGGTATGCTCAATTCTACCTGGCCAGTACGGAGCGGTTTCCCCTCCCATCCTCCCCCCAGCACACCCGTTAAACCCAGACCGAAGAGGGTAAGAGCAAGACCGGATACGACCTGTATTACCCCCAGGGTGATTGACAGAAAGGCATGAATGAGCGATGAGAAGCCTCCCACCACAGCGCCCATGAGAAAACCCAGCCAGGGATTGCCGGACACAAAGGTCGTCACAAACCCGACGAAGGCGCCCAGTATCATCATCCCCTCAACTCCCAGGTTGAGCACCCCCGATCGCTCGGCGTATATCTCTCCCAGTGTTCCAAGCAAAAGGGGTGTGCCGAACGCGAGCGCCCTTCTCATTATCTCAACAATCCAGGTTTGCCACTCCATCTCACCCCTCCCTTCGCACGAGGGTAATTCTGTAGCGCATGAAATTTTCACTGGCGATCAGGAAGAAGAGAATCAGCCCAGTAAAAACATTTATGATCTGAAAAGGGAGGCCAAAGGATAGCTGTATAACATCTCCGGCTACGTAGATGACCCCAAAGAGAAAAGACGTGAGAATAACGACCAGGGGGTTTCCCCTGGCCAGCCAGGCCACAATGATTGCGGTGTACCCGTACCCCAGGGACACCTGGTCAGGATGACGCAGCATGTGGTGAACACCTGCGACTTCGCCTGCCCCTGCAAGCCCGGCAAAACCCCCCGATATGAGCATAACCCAGAAAATGGTCCAAAAGTAAGAGATGCCCGCATAATGGGCTGCCAGCAGGCTCTGGCCAACAACCTTTATCTCATAACCGATTGTGGTTCGTGAAAGGAGTAAAAACAGTGTTCCGACCCCAACCAGACCGATGAGCAGCGTAGGCCAGTGGATGTAGGTGATCCCAATGGTGGGCAGCACGGCAGCTTCCGGAAAGTTGTTCGTATAGGCAAAGCCCCTCATTTCCTCACCCTTCCACGGGCCGTGTATGAGGTAGAGGACAACGTTCAGTGCGATATAGTTCATCATCAAGGTTGTGATCACTTCGTTGATTTTGAACCTGGCCTTCAACACAGTGGAGACCAAACCCCACACAGCTCCACCTGCGAAGCCAAATAGAAAGATGAGCGGAATCAGGAGAAAATCTGGAAAGGGGGAAAACAGTGCCACCCAGGTCGCTGCCGTCGCGCCCATGAGCAGCTGGCCTTCCGCTCCAATATTCCAGTACGAGGCCTTGAAAGCCAGCAATAATCCTGCTCCGCATAAAAGGAGGGGAATACTCTGCCAGACAATCTGCGTTAACCCGTATACATTACCCACCGTTTCTATGAAAATTTCTCCATACGCTTTAAAGGGATTTATTCCATATCCGAGAAA
>CAZPCG010000297.1:2594-3549 GCA_964584875.1 uncultured Spirochaetota bacterium | reverse complement strand
CTATACATCCCACTCAATAGAGGCGGATTGAGTTATGGAATGGTTGTTAAAAATGGTCAGAAGGTCGAATTCGGGGATACGCTTGCTGAAGCATCTATAGTGGGTGGGAAAATCGCACTTCCAGCACCCACAGCAGGAAAGGTTACAATAACTAAATCAGGTGAGGAGAAGCCACCTCTAATCATCCTCGAGACGGAGGGGGTAGAAGCGGAAAAGGTAAAGTACGAACGATTGCAACCCGAGCGTGTGTCGGACGTAAGGGTTCGAAATGCCCTGGCTAAGGGCGGAGTGTGGCAGCTTTTCTGGAGCTCTCGTACAGGGGGAGTACCGACTCTGGAAAGCAATGAGCGACCACGTGCAATAATAATAAACACTGTTCTAACTGAGCCCTTCAGGGCAAGAGGTAAAGTTATTCTGCAGAGGTCATGGGAACATATAGTAAGGGGTATAAGATTTCTTCCACGTCTGCTTGCGGACTACGGAACAATAGAAATTATTCTTACGCAGAAACGCGATCCGGTTGCACAGATGATGTACATAGATCTTGCTGGGTTTGCTTGGCTTCGGTTCCATACTGTGCCGCTTTTATACCCGGTTGAGAATCCAAAGATATTGATTAAGGCACTTCGGAGAAATGATTCATCGTTTAAGAAAGAAGATGTTATATGGGTGATTACTATTCAGGGAGCTGAAGCAATCGGGGCCTGCCTGGCCGGGGGTCTTCCACTTCATAGACGTGTAGTGGCTTTAGGTGGACCGGGACATCCCGATCCAAAGCATGTGGCTGTCAGAATTGGAACTCCGGTTAAGCATATCTTACCTGAAAATTATAGGTTTGATGAGGTTCTCATTCTTCGCGGCGGGATTTTGAAGGGTGAGCCTATAATGTCTGGCGAGGATTCGGTAGGGTACGATGATGATGCCTTTTTCTTTCTTCCAAGAATGAAGAAACGCC
>CAZPCG010000297.1:0-2584 GCA_964584875.1 uncultured Spirochaetota bacterium | reverse complement strand
TTACACGACCCGGATTCAAGCGCACCTCGGTTTTACCCTGCTTTATGTCAAGTATAACCGGTGCGCCTGACAGTGAAATTACCAATTCTTTGAGAGGTGAACGCCGTCCATGCATAGCCTGTGGACTCTGTGAAAAGGTCTGTCCTGCTGAGCTCATGCCACAGATAATTCATCGGTATCTATATAGTGAAGACTTCAATAAAGCTGAAGCGGTAGGGCTCGATCTCTGTGTCGATTGCGGGCTGTGCACTTATGTTTGTCCCTCAAAAATAGAATTGGAAAAGCAGTTTATGAAGACTCTGGAACAGCTTCGACTGGAGCACGAAGAAGCGGCAGCTTCAGAACCGTCATAAAATAATAATGCAGGTTTCGGTGTATTTTATTTTGTACTGGTTGGAATAATATGAGATCAAACATTGGAAAGCGATGTGTGAAAAAATTCAGTCAGATAATTTGTGCGGCATTTCCTGATCCATAAGTTATGATCTCATATTACCTAACCCGGACAAGCCGGAACCAAAAGGTCTATTAGCGTTCTAAGAGAATAAAAATAATGTACGCATATAACAAGGTACTAAGCGGGGGAAACAGGAATTGCCCCCGCAGTAATCCATTGTTATTGAAAAGGATTAGTTGTCAAGACCAAGCCCTTTGGGTTGCTGCACAAGTCTTGACAACTGCGCCTTTTCCTTTCGAACACCACTATTAACCCCAGGTTCACTAATTTCTGCGTGAGTAAAAATGAAACTATGCTACAATAAGTCATCTCACCAGTCATGGAGGTGACCATGAAACTCACACAACGATACAAAGATCGGATCGCCGGGGTCTTGTCTTGTTATGACCGCGTCATTCTCCAGGGCACCCTTCCCGGCTGGTGCTTTGATAGAGGAATGACAGAGTTCCTGTACTTGCGTAGGATCAGGATATTCGATTACCCACAGTTTGCACTGGCCCTCCGGGACATGATCCGGAAAAACGCCGAGCGTATTGCAACAGAGCACGGTATCGAAATCGAGTTTATCAGAAAGATCAAAGCCTTCCGCAAGGAAGACCGCATCAAAGAAATCCTCAAAGTACGTGGTACCCATCCCGGTCTCGTCCATATCTTTTCCGCTATGGAAACTTGCACGAGCTACAAACCCTGGCACGACAAAGTGAGCGGAAAGAGCTTTCTCAAGTACGATTCCGGCAAGTGCCTCCACTACTACTTCTACTTCATTGACGAGATGTTCGGCCTTTGCTACCTCCGGGTTCCTACATGGTGCCCTTTCAGGCTACAGTTTTACTTCAACGGTCATAATTGGTTGGCCTCTCAACTTACAAAGCGTAACATCCCCTTCGTCCTTATCGACAACGCCTTCCTGTCCATTGAGAACTTCGATACAGCCCAGAAACTGTCCGACTCGATAAGAATCGAAAAGCTCCATCAGGCCCTGGACATATTCGCAGATCGGTACTGCCCCGTCGCAAGGCAGTATGACCTCTCCTACCATTGGAGCATCATGCAGGCGGAATACGCCACGGACATCCTCTTTCAGAAACAGTCCGATTTAAGCTCTCTGTATGAGCCGCTCATCCGAACCGCCATCCACTCCGTGAAGCCGGAGAACATCGCCTCCTTCCTTGGTCGAAAGCTCAACGGCAACTATCAGGGCGACATAGGTACCAATTTCGATACCCGTATTCTCGGAACAAGAATCAAGCACCGCATGGGTGCATCGTCAATCAAGATGTACGACAAGCTTGGGATCATCCTCAGGATCGAAACGGTGGTCAACAACGTCTCTGAGTTCAAGCTTCTCCGAGAGGTGGAAACCATCGGAAGAGAAACTGTCCGAAAAATCGCCCCCATGAAGAAAAGCATATACAGCCTCCACGTCCTTGCCCACTTCCTTAAGGCATCTAACCGCCGCTACCTTGAGTTCATCTCAACCTTCGATGATCCCAGCCAGGGAGTGAAACACCTCAAAAAGATTTCAAAGAGCGTGAAATCAGAAAACAGGACTTACAAAGGATTCAATTTCTACTGCACCGACGATCAGAAGCTGTTTGAGGTCCTGGCACGGGGTGAGTTCAACATCAACGGCTTGTACAACAAATCCCTCCGGCACTACTTCCCCGAGAAGAGCAGCAGCGCCCTCTCCCGTATCCTCAAACGGCTCAAGGTTCACGGTATCATCAAGCGCGTCTCCCATACATACAAATACTACCTGACGAAACTCGGCAAGGCCGTCATTGCAGCAGGTCTTGCGATCAAGGAGATGTTTGTTGTTCCTGAACTTGCAGGAATCAGACTCCTTTACAGGTAAAAATTTCTTGCCATTTTAGCAAGAATATGAAGCGTAAGATACTAATAGGAAGGGATGACAAATGGCACAAGGAATACTGCTCGATCGTTCAAAAGTTTTAGAAGTAAAAGTTGAAGAAGATCGATATCACGTTGTCTTAGATGCTCTCTCCGAATTACCTGTCGGTGAAATTACCAAACCCGCAAACGTCTCAGAACAGGTACTATTTATACCTCTCTTCAAACAAACCCAGCAGTCCTTCAACTTCCCCATTAAAGAAGTGATAGCTGATG
>CAZPCG010000296.1:567-3549 GCA_964584875.1 uncultured Spirochaetota bacterium | reverse complement strand
TGAGGCGATATATTATGAAATATAGGCATATCAAGGTTGAAAAACTTAAAGAATTCGGTTATAAATAAGTTAGGTGCAATTTCAGCCTGCTTATATCTAATAAAGAAGGAGGGAACATGTCATGGCTCAAAGCAACAAGGTTACATTGTTAAAGGTAGTATTGGTAGTCTTCGCTGTCATAGCGATTGTCTATGGTGTCGGCTTTTTAATTGTTCCTGGCGTATGGGTGAACTTATCAGGTGGTAGTCCTGTCGATTTCGGCTGGCTTCGATGGCCTGGGGGAGTTATCATAGCCCTTGGTATAGGCGCCTTGATGGTCGTGCGAAAGCCTGAAAAACAAGGTATCTTTGTAATTGCGAGTGCTCTGGGTACACTCCTCGCTGGTTTGGGTATGCTGTACTGCTGGGTTAGGAAGGAATATACAGGATCTGAGATGTTCCTTGCAATACCTACTGTTCTTAATCTGTTGCTATCCGGCTTTCTCTGGTGGGGAAGAGGGCGCGCGAAGGGTATTCTCTAAGCACCGTTGGGAATAGAGAATCATTTAAATACTTGTGTGAGAATCGGAATCCTTTTACCAATCTGTCATTCGGTCGTATGTATCACTGTCATACCTGACGCTTAGAAAAATGCGAAGGTGCGGGTAGAAACAGCTTTTATTTGACGAAAGCCGGCTTGACTATGGCTGGGAATTTTTTATCATCATAAATGAGTGAAAAATATGGAGTGTCCTGGTTAATGCTCCAGTAGCTCAGCAGGATAGAGCAACGGTTTCCTAAACCGTGGGTCGCACGTTCGAGTCGTGTCTGGAGCAATGAGTTAACCCCCTGGCCCATAAAGGTTTAGGGGGTTTTTTGCATCTTTTACATGTGCGAAGTGGATTGGTTCAGCCTTTTTCCATCCCCGGTCTCCTGGTGAATAAAAGCCCCAGGGCACTTTGTACAGCGACCCCCATCAGCACAAGGAAAGCGCAAAAATAAAATGCAGCGGTCATCGAATATCGCTGGTAGAGAAGCCCGCCAACCGAAGAGCCGCATATGAGGCCCGCAGCAATGAGGGATTCGTGTATCGCCATGCGCCCCATGCGGTTGATGCTCCCCGAAACGCCATGGAAAAGGCTCACGTTGTAGCTGAGTGCCCTGAGCGCACCGATCAGTGAGATCAGAAGCGCCAGAGCCGGGGGCGAAGAGACAAAATTCATGATAAATATGGAGCAGGCAAGGCCCACCTGACCTGCAACCATCGGCAGCACCCTGAAATGCCAGAAACTGGTATGTCCCATTAAGATAAAGAAAAAGGTTGCAATGAAGGTTCGCGAGAGCATCAGGGTACCGATGAGTTTTTTTGGCAGAAGGAGCTCATCCCGCGCAAACAGGGGAAATATGTTGAGGATTACCCCTATGACCACAAAGGTCGTGAAAATGCCGACCCATGCGGGAAATCTAAGCGCGGTGCTTGCATCGGTCGATGCAGCTTCCACCTCCTGTGAAGGTTCAGCGCTTGATGCGCCGCTTATTCCTGGAAGCATGAAACGGGCGCCTGTGGCAAGCAGGCCGGTAGCGATAAAGAGAAAGGCCCCTGCATAGAGAGGGATTCCAGCCGAAATACTGCTTAAAATGCCGGCTAAAAAAGGGCCTATTATTATTCCGGCACTCCAGGAGAGGTTGAAGTGAGACATGCTCTTCCCCAGCCTGGTTCCCTCCACGTTCTCCGAGAACCATCCCATGATGGGCGGCCAGAAAAAAGACATCGCTATGCCGTAAAGGGAGTATTCTATGCAGGCAGTTGTGAAAGATCCTGCAACAAGGATGGACAATACAAACATACCCATGAAAAAGCAGGACCCCATTAACAGGTGCAGGGGATGAATCTTATCAAAGAGGGTACGCAACAGCAGACAGCCGAGGATATAGCACAGAGACCAGATAGCTGTAAAGAAGCCAACCTGGCTCGGTGTGGCGTCGAAAATCTCTCTGATGTAGAATATGATTCCGAGCTCGATGATGCTGATCCCTGTGGCCACGAGGAAGGCTAAGGCATAAACTATGAACGATTTTCCTATTCCCGGCTGTAGAGTACGGAGTACCCGTCGTATATCGTTGATGTATTTCAGGATCATGGACGTCCTTCACAATCGGTGAAGCTCAAACTTTTACCCCTGAGCTTTAGGGAATCTTTTTGCAGAGAGACAAATTGAAGGAAATATAATACGACGCTTCTTTATATACTTAGTATTTTTTAATTGAATGCCATTAAGAAGTTAAGCATTTTAATGTAATTTACTTCTTTATTACATTTTCATTGATGAGCTTACATTACAATATTTGATTATGGGGAAAATCAATATGGAACCGCTGTATGACCTTGAAAAGCTCAGATTTTACCGTGATGAAGTCAAGCATGAATTCAACCTTCTTGCAATGCGATCAACCATTCTGGTTACCTGTCAGTCGTTTCTTATAGTACCTTATGCTATCTTTAACACAGTAGCCAAATTCCGTGCCGTACTGGTCCCGATTTATCTCGTTGCCGTGCTGGGAGTTTTTGTTGCCTTCGTTCTCCGTGAGCCCATCAACGCAGCCCATCGAACAATCTCTAAGTGGGTATTGAAACAGCGCAGCTTGTTGAAAACCTCGGAAGGGCTTAAGGACTTTACAATCGACAGGGATATGATCCCGGGTGTTGAGATGGATCTTAACAGGGATAAGGACCACATAAAGAGCCTTGCATTCACCAGGTACGCTCCCTGGGTATTCTGCCTTTTCTGGTACGCTGCAATTGCCTGGACAACGATCAGAGCTTTAATAGGGTTTTAATGAAACCCTTATCGTTTCAACCAGGACTGGATCATCCTGGAGGTGCACCCGGTACCTCCGGTGTTCGTGATGTCGTACCCTCCCTCCCGGGCAAGCCTCTGGCTTTTTCTCCCGCTGAAGGAGCAACTTGAGGCAATTGCATTGAATACCGCCTGTCCTATCACCC
>CAZPCG010000296.1:0-557 GCA_964584875.1 uncultured Spirochaetota bacterium | reverse complement strand
GGTTTTAATGAAACCCTTATCGTTTCAACCAGGGGAAAGATTTTTATTATATTGTGAACCGGGTATCCTTGAAATGAGAAAGCAGTGATCGTGCTTGCGCAAAAGCGTTGATTTCAGGAAATCTACGAGGTTATATATGGTTAATGCCGATGAAATGGAAACTCCCACCGAGGATAAAGATCTACGAGGCCCTGGGATGCCTCGGTGACAGACGAATAAAGATCGAGAATAACGAAGCCCAGGTGATGTCTTCAAGCCGGGGAAAAAGCTATACAGTAAAATACAGCCCAGAAAAGAATGCCATCATGAGCAACGACAACGGTTCGTACTGGGCCGGGTACCTCGGCTATCCCTCCATTGCATTTTTAATGGCGAAAGGGGTGATTCGGTACGATCCAGGGTGTGCGGAGGCTTTGAAGGACATCGAATGGAAGGGCATCAATGTTAAGTTCAGGAACAATTTCGAAAAAACCGAGGGCTATGTCATCGAACTCCTCGTGGAGAGAGGGTTTGAACCAGAGAGGTTGACTGCTGAGATCGACAGGATTTTCAGGCAG